>NZ_JBITFB010000011.1:0-220038 GCF_044455625.1 Kitasatospora sp. NPDC051164
CCGGCCGTCCAACGCACCGCGTCACCCGTGCGGTAGAGCCGGCCGCCCACACCGAACGGGTCCGCGACGAACCGCTCCGCCGTCAGCCCCGGCCGACCCACGTAGCCCTGGGCGACACCGCCGCCGGCCACGTACAACTCACCCACCACACCCGGCGGCACCGGCCGCAGCCAGCCGTCCAGCACATACACCCGGGTGTCGGCGATCGGCCGGCCGACCGGCACCGTGTCGCCGTCGAGGTGGGCCGGGGTGATCCGGCAGACCGCGGCGAAGGTGGTGGTCTCGGTGGGCCCGTAGCCGTTCAGCAGGGTGAGCGAGGGGAAGCGCTCCAGCACGGCCCGGCAGTGCCGCGGCGACAGCGCGTCGCCGCCCGCGAGCAGCCGGCGCACCCCGCCGAGCGCCTCGATGCCGGAGTCGACGACCTCGTGGAACAGGCCGGCGGTGAGCCAGAGCGTCGTCACCCCGTACTCGGCCACGAAGGCGCCCAGCTCGCGGGTGTCCAGCACCCCGGGCGCGGGGATGGCCAGGGTGGCGCCGTTCAGCAGCGCACCCCATATCTCGAAGGTGGCCGCGTCGAAGGAGACCGAGGCCAGCTGCGCGACCACGTCCTCGCCGCCGAGTTCGAGGTAGCCGTTGTCCCGGACGACCCGCTCGACGCCGCGGTGCGTGGCCTCGACGCCCTTGGGGCGGCCGGTGGAACCGGAGGTGTAGACGACGTACGCGGCGCTGCCGGGGGTGAGCGTCACCTGCGGGCGGTCGGTCGGGCGGGCGTCGACGGCCGCGCGGTCGCGGTCGAGCAGGACCACCGCCGGCCCCTCCGGGGTCCAGCGGGCGGCGGAGTCCCGGTCGGTGAGCAGCAGCGTGAGGCCGGCGTCCTCGGCCATGAAATCGAGCCTGCCCAGCGGGTAGGCCGGGTCGAGCGGCGCGTACGCGGCGCCGGCCTTGACCACGGCGAGCAGGGCGACGATCAGGTCGGTGCCGCGCTCCAGGTGGATGCCGACCCGGTCGCCGGGCTCGACGCCGAGGGCGATCAGGTGGTGGGCGAGCCGGTTGGTGCGCTCGTCCAGTGCGGCGTAGTCCAGGCGGACGCCCTCGGCGCGCACGGCGGCGGCCCGGGGGGTGCGGGCCGCCTGGGCCGCGAACAGGTCGGGCAGGGTGGCCTCGGTGACGCTGCGCGCGGTGTCATTCCAGGTGTGCAGGAGGCGCTCGGTCTCGGCGTCGGTGAGCAGCGGCGCCTCGGCCATCGGGTGCTGCGGGCGGGCGGCGAGGCCGGCGAGGAGCACGCCGAGCTGGTCGGCGAGGCGTACGGCGGTGGGCTCGTCAAAGAGGTCGGTGCTGTACTCCAGCGAGCCGGTGAGGCCGCCGTCGGGGTTCTGCCAGAACTCCAGGGTGATGTCGAACAGGGCGGCTTCGCGGGGCAGGACGGTCTCGGTGACGGTGAGCCCGGGCAGGTCGGGCAGCCGGGCCGGGGCGTTCTGCAGGACCAGCATGGCCTGGACGAGCGGGGGGCGGCTGGGGTCGCGTTCGACGACCACGGCGTCCACGACGCGGTCGAAGGGCACGTCGTCGTTGGCCAGTGCGTCCAGGACGTCGGTGCGGGTGCGGTCGACGAAGTCGGCGAAGCTGAGCGTCTCGTCGACGTCCGCGCGCAGCACCAGGGTGTTGACGAAGAAGCCGACCAGTTCGGCGAGTTCGAAGCGGTCGCGACCGGCGTCGACGGTGCCGATGGCGATGTCGCGGCGGCCCGACCAGCGGGAGAGCAGCAGTTGGGTGCCGGCGGCGAGGGTGGTGAACAGGGTGGTGCCGTGGTCCCGGCCGAGGACGGTCAGGCGTTCGACAGTGCTCGGTACGAGGGTGAACAGGTGGCGGGCGCCGGCGGAGCTGCGCAGGGCCGGGCGGGGCCGGTCGGTGGGCAGTTCCAGGGCGGTGACGCCGTCGAGCTTCCGCTGCCAGTAGGCGAGTTGGCCGGCGAGGCGGGGGTTGTCCGCCTGGCTCTGCTGCCAGTGGGCGACGTCGGCGTGCTGGAGGGCGAGGGGTTCGAGCCCGGCCTGGCGGATCAGTGTCTCGGCGGTGGTGTCCGGGTCGGTGGTGGTCAGTGCCGCACGGTAGAGCAGGCCGAGGTCGTGAGCGATGACGTCCATCGACCAGGCGTCGGCGACGATGTGGTGCGCGGTGAGGACCAGCAGGTGGTCCTGGGGTGCGGTGCGCACCAGCAGTGCCCGCAGGGGGCGTCCGGAGCGCAGGTCGAAGGGGGCGGACACCTCGGCCCGCAGCAGTTCCTGGACGGCGGCGTCCCGGACCGGGCCGGTGAGGTCGGCCGGTTCGGCCACCGGCAGTGGCAGGGCGGCGGGTTCGCCGATCACCTGGGCGGGGGCGCCGTCGAGGTCGGTGAAGGCGGTGCGCAGCGGCTCGTGGCGGGCGACGAGGGCGGCCAGGGCGCGCTGCAGCGCGGGGTGGTCGAGGTGGCCGGTGAGGTGCAGTCCGGTGGCGCAGTTGTAGGCGGAGCCGCCGGGTTCGTACTGGTCGAGGAACCAGAGCCGGCGCTGTGCCGGGGAGAGTCCCAGTGGCCGTCCGCGCTCCAGGGTGGGGATCGGTTCGGCGGCGGTCTGGGCGGGGCGCTGTTCCAGGTGCTCCAGGCGGGCCGCGTAGCGGGCCAGGGTGGAGTGGTCGAACAGGTCGGCGGGGGCGGGGCGGTGGCCGAGGCGGCGTTCCACCTGGAAGGCCATCCGCAGGCCGGCGATGGAGTCGCCGCCGCGGGCGAAGAAGTCGTCGTCGGCGCCGATCCGCTCGACGCCGAGGATCTCGGTCCAGATCTCGGCGAGGTGGCGCTCCAGTTCGGTGCGCGGCGGGGTGTGGGCGGGTTCGGCGATGCGGCTGGGTGCGGGCAGGGCGGCGCGGTCGACCTTGCCGTTGGGGGTGAGGGGGAGGCTGTCCAGGAAGCCGAAGGCGGTGGGCACCATGTGGGCGGGGAGCCGCCCGGCGAGGTGGTCGCGCAGTTCGGTGGCGGAGGGGACGGCCTCGGGCAGGCGGGGGACGACATGGGCGACGAGGCGGCGCGGTTCGGGGCCCTGGGCGACGACGACGCACTGGAGCACGCCCTCGTACTCGCTGAGGGCGGCCTCGATCTCGCCGAGTTCGACGCGCAGTCCGCGGATCTTCACCTGGTGGTCGTGGCGGCCGACGAACTCGTACCGCTCGCCGCCGAGTCGGCGTACCCGGTCGCCGGTGCGGTACATCCGGGTGCCGTCGTCGGCGTTGGGGTCGGCGACGAAGCGCTCGGCGGTGAGCGAGGCCCGGTTGACGTAGCCGCGGGCCAGTGCGTCGCCGGCGATGCACAGTTCGCCGACGCCGCCCTCGGGCACGGGGCGCAGGCTGTCGTCGAGCACCATGACCCGGACGCCGGGCACGGCACGGCCGATGCCGGGGACCTCGCCGAGTTCGGGGGGCAGGGGGCCGTTGACGGTGGTGGTGACGGTGGCCTCGGTGGGGCCGTAGGCGGTGAACATGCGCCGGTTGCGGGCCCAGCGGGCCACCAGGTCGGGCGGGCAGGGCTCGCCGCCAGTGGCGAGGCCGCGCAGGTCGGGCAGTTCCACCGGGGGGATGGTGGCGAGCACCGACGGCGGGATCATCGCGTGGGTGACGGAGGTGGTGGACAGGAGTTCGGCGATGCCCTCGCCGACGGTCTGGGTGTCGGCGGCGGGCAGGATCAGGGTGGCCCCGGCGTACCAGGTCTGGACGAGGTCGGCGATGGCGACGTCGAAGTTGGGCGAGACCAGCTGGAGGACGCGGCTGTCCTGGCCGATGGCGAGGGCGTCGGCGTGGGCGGCGCCGAGGGCCTCGACGCCGCGGTGGGTGACGGCCACGCCCTTGGGGGTGCCGGTGGAGCCCGAGGTGTAGATGACGTACGCGGTGTTGTCCAGCAGCACCGGCACGTCGGGGGCGGTGTCCGGGCCGTCCTGGTCGGGCTGGCCGTCCTGGTCGGGCTGGTCGATCCGCAGGGTCCGGGCGGTGGCGCCGAAGGCGTGTTCGCCGGCGTCCCCGGTGAGGATGAGGTTGATGTCGGAGTCGGAGACCATGAAGGCGAGGCGCTCGGCCGGGTACTTGGGGTCGAGCGGGACGTAGGCGCCGCCGGCCTTGAGGACGGCGAGCAGTCCGGTGATCAGGTGCGGGCCGCGTTCGACGAAGACGCCGACCCTGCTCTCGGGCCGCACTCCCTCGGCCACCAGTCGGCGGGCCAGCAGGTTGGCCCGCCGGTCGACCTCACCGTAGGAGAGGCTGACGCCGGCCTGCTCCACCGCGGGGTGGCCGGGCCGGCGGGCGGCCTGTGCTTCGAACAGCCCGTGGAGCGTGGTGCCGGCGATGGCCGACCGATTGAACGACGAGTACATGCCAGACTTCATGCCGGTATCCCAAATCGCTGAGGAATTGTTCGTGGACGCCTGTGACCGTCGAGCGCACGGCGCGTCATCAGCCTCGGCCGGAGCGTGTTTCCGCCGATGCGGCCCGATGTTCTTCCCCGGGTTCGATCCGAAGTCCCCCGGGGCCGACGGCGTATCGGAACGCGTCGGTCCGGCCCGCCACCCCGACTGCACAGCGATGCCTCGGGAAACATTCTTCACCGCCGGAATTCGCTCGAACAGGAGTTTTAGACCTGCCGCAAACACCCACTCCGGAGGCGGTACCAAGGGGGGTCAGCCACCACTCCACGTGGGTATCTGCCGCACCCCACCCCCGGGGGAGTGTCAGCTGAACCCGAATCCATCCTGCAGACGGCATAGTGCGTCGCCACCATGTCTCGGTATGGTGCGGACCATCGATCGAACAGGGTGGGAAGTCGCACACCCACAGGCAGCCACAGGGGCGTCAATGCGGCGATATCGAACCGTTCCACCGCCGGCCCGGCCCGGCGAGGTGGTGGCCTCGCTCAACGCGGTTTCCGTCGCACTCCCCAGCGCCGGTGAGCCGCTTTTCGCACTGAAAAACGTGAACCTCGGAATCCGCTCCGGTTGCTTTCTGGCCGTGATGGGCCCGACGGGCGCTGGAAAGACCACGCTGCTGCGCTGCCTGGCCGGACTGGTCCCGCCGACCTCCGGTTCGACGTGGTGGGCCCCCGGACCGGACCCGGACGAACCGGTCCCCGCCGAACTGCTCCCGGACGAACCGCAACCGGACCACCCGGCCGCCTCGGTGGCCGAGGCCGTCCGGTCAGCGGGCCCGGCCGGCCGGGCCGACCTGGACCTGGTCCACCGGGCGACCCTGCTGGAGCGCAGTCTGGAGCGGCCGGTCCGGGAGCTGTCCGCCTCCGGCCGCCGGCGCCTGGCCGTCGCCCACGCACTGGCCCGGACCCCGCGACTGCTGCTGGCCGACGAGCCCGGCCCGGACCCCAGCCCCGCCGCCGAACGCGCCCGGGCCGCCGTCCTGCGGCGCGCCACCGCGCAGTTCGACGTCGCGGCAGTCATGGCCGTACGGGATCCGGTCGCCGCCTCCCTCGCCCGCGCGACGATCTTCCTCCACCGCGGGCAGGTCGTCGACGCGGTGGCCGGCGCCGCTCCGGCCGAACTCGCCGAGTGCCTGCTCAGGATCGCGCGGCAACCGTCCGCAGCCTGCGGTTGACCAGATCAAGCATCGCCGCCGGCTCGTTGAGGAAGAAGTGGTCGCCGGGCAGCTCCAGGGACTCGCTCGGGCCCGCGCAGTGCCGGGCCCACTCCTTCATGTCGGCGGGCCGCGCCTCCGCGTCGTCCACCCCGGCGAAGGTCGTCATCGGGACGGGCACAGTGACGCCCGGTTCGGTCAGGTACGTCTCGGTGAGCGCGAAATCGGCCCGCAACACCGGCAACAGCAGCGCGAGGATCTCCGGGTCGTTCAGCACCGCGGTCGGCATCCCGTTCATCTGCCGGATCTCCTCGGTCAGTTCGGCGTCCGGCAGCAGGTGCCGGCGCATCGCGGTGCGCTGCGGCACGCAGCCGCCCAGGAACAGCCAGGTCGGCGTCCGCGCCCCGCGCTCGGCCAGCAGCCGGGTCAGCGCGAAGGCGATCTGACCGCCCATGCTGTGCCCGAAGAAGGCGAACGGCTTGTCCGTCCACGGCTCCAGATGCTCGGCCAGCCGCACCACCAGGTCTGCCATCACGGTCGCCGGCGGCTCGCTGATCCGCTCCTCCCGGCCGGGCAGCAGCACCGGGCACACCTCGACGGACGGGTCCAGGAACTCGTGCCAGGACCGGAACACGCTGGTGCCGCCACCCGCGTACGGGAAGCAGAACAGCCGCACCCTGGCCGCCGGGCGCTGGGGCCGGGTGACCACCCAGCGCGGGCTACGGGACTTGGTGGTTTCCACAGGACTGCCTTTCCGGAGCTTTCCGAAGGGGACGCCGCCCGGGGTCTCCGGGGGGCAGGAGGCGGAGCGGACACGGTCAGGGCACGGGGTCGCCGATGTTCTCGGCGGGCTCGGCCGACCTGGTGGGTTCGGGGGCGGAACCGGCAGCGGGCAGGGCGCTGCGGACATCCGGAAACGCCCGCAGCGTACGGCTGAGGCCGGCTCCCAACGCAGCGAGCAGCAGGAGGCCGACGAAGACCGCGACCGCCGTCCCGCGCCCGGCCGTATCGGCGAGCACGCCGCCGAGCAGCGGGCCGGCCACCCCCGCGACGCCGCCGGTGAGCGCCATCGCCGCCCCGACCCGGCCCCGCAGGCCGTCCGGGGTGACGCTCATCTGGTACACCACCACGGTGGCGTGCACGGTCGGCGCGCAGAAGGCGATCGCCGCGAGCACGGCTCCGAAGAGGTACGCGCTGGTGCCGAGCACGAGCAGCGGGGTGACCGCGGCGCCGACCAGGCCGAGGCCGGCGATCGCGACCCGCGGCGCGATGAGCCGCTGCAGGACCGGCGCCACCACGGCGCCGAGCAGGCCCCCGACGCCCGTCATGGCCCCGATCACGCCGATCTCGTCGGCCGGCACCCCCGACCGCTTCGCGAGGGTCACCACCAGCAGGTAGAGCGCGTTGAACGCGATACTCACCGCCACCGCCACCAGCAGGGCGCTGCGCAGCACCGGGCGCTCCCGGATGAAGCGCACGCCGACCTTGAGGTCCCCGGCCAGCGAGCCGCCCTGCCGGGCGGGAGCCGCAACGGCGGCCGGAAGCCGCAGGAACAGCAGCAGCACGAAGGAGGCGGCGAAGGTGACCGCGTTGACGGCGAACGGCAGCCACTGGCGCGCGGCCAGCAGCAGACCGCCGAGGCCCGGGCCGACCAGCGTCGCCAGGTAGCTGCGGGCCGCGTTGCGCGAGACCGCCTCCGGCAGCTGGCTCGGGTGGACGAGCTGGGGCAGCAACGCCTCCTCCGCCGGGGTGAACAGCGCCGCCGCCGCGCCGTCCACGGCGGCCACCAGGAACACCAGGCCCAGGCCCTCGTCCCCCCGCCACAGCGCCAGCACGAGCGCGGCGAGGACGGGGATGCGCACCAGCTCACAGGCGATCAGCACCCGCTTGCGGTTCCACCGGTCCACCAGCGCGCCGGCCGGGATCAGCACCAGCAGCCGGACCATCGCGTTCACGGTGCCGGCCGCGCCCGCGGTGACGGCGGATCCGGTCAGCGCGAGCACCACCAGCGGGATCGCGAACAGCGAGACCTGGCCACCGATTTCGGAGAGCAGCTGACTGACCAGCACCACGTTGTAGTTGCGGTTTCGCGCCAATGGTCTTGGAATCTGCGACTGTTCGACGTCCGGCACCCTGAGATCCCTCCGCCCGCCCTGTTCTGACCTGCGCATGCTGCCACTGGCCTGTCGCAACCGGGAGATCTTTAAGTGAGGACGGAACAACGCTGGTCGAACGTCCGATCGGATCGAGCCGGCGCCGCCTGGAACTCGAAAGAGTAGTGCAGGCAACACCCCCCTTCGGGTGTGCGGTGTACTTACCGGAACGCTCCGAGCGGACAGACTTGGAGACGTACAGCGGCGCGGTTGAGGCCGCGTCTCACAAGGGTTTCGAGGAGTCTTCTCATGGCCGGTTCTGCCGGAAAGCCCGGATCGGGCTGGGTCGTCCTTCCGCTGGTGCTGTTCTTCATCGGCGCCATGCTCACCTCCGTGGTCTCCCACGGCGTGACAGGCAGCACCCACACCACCGTCATGATCGGCGGGTTCGTCCTGGACGCGATCGCCCTGGTCTGGGGCGTCGCCCGCTGGCGCAAGGCGAGCAACGGTGAGTGACCCCTTGACCGTGACCCGGCCGTCCCATCCTGCGACCAGGAGCACCCCGACCATGACCACACCGTTCCCGGCCGACCAGGCCCGGCGGCCCGCCCGCGCCTACCAGCGGAGCCTGGGCCTGCGGGCGGTCGCCGCCACCATCGCGATCGGGGCCGTCTTCGGCCTCGCCTCCTGCAACTCGCCCCAGCAGGTGCTCGATCGGGCCGACATGTGCCTGAAGATCACCGACCTGGCGCTGTTCAACCCGCACCCCGTGGACGCCGACGCCGCGGTCAAGGATGTCAACGACCGCGCGGACAAGATCGACGAGCTGGTGAAGAAGGCCAAGGATGACAAGCTGAAGAAGGCCGCCAGCGACACCGCCAACGAGCTGCGCAACACCAAGCTCAAGGACCGCGACCCCGGCAGCGTCTCCGTGTACGTCGCCGGCCAGAACAAGCGGCTCGAGTCGCTGCGCTCCACCTGCACCAGCGCCGGTGACATGGCGG
Source organism: Kitasatospora sp. NPDC051164 (assembly GCF_044455625.1). Lineage (NCBI taxonomy): Bacteria > Bacillati > Actinomycetota > Actinomycetes > Kitasatosporales > Streptomycetaceae > Kitasatospora > Kitasatospora sp. NPDC051164. Next base: position 8,690 of record NZ_JBITFB010000011.1, read on the forward strand.
GCTGACGCACCGCCACTCATGGACCGGAGGCCGTGGTGGGCGGGACCCCCGCCTGCTCACTCCGACCTCCCTCACCGGGTGTCCGGGGCCCCCGCCCCAGACACCCGGTGCTTTCCGTTTCCGGGCCCGCGCGGAACGCCGCTTCCTGCTACGCCTCCTGGACGTCGTGCCCGAGATAGGTCAGCACAGCCAGCACCCGGCGGTGCACACTGCCGCCCTCCGGTGGCAGGTTGAACTTGTCGAAGATGTTCCGGATGTGCTTGCTCACCGCCCGCTCGGTGATCACCAGTTGTTCCGAGATCGCGTTGTTGGCCTTGCCCTGCGCCATCAGCTCCAGCACTTCCTGCTCGCGCGGGCTCAAATTGCGCATCGGCCTGGCCGCGACCTGCCGGCTGAGCAGTTGGGTGACCACCTCCGGGTCGAGCACGGTACCGCCGCCGGCGACCGTCTCCACCGCCTCCAGGAACTGGTCCACCCGCCCCACCCGGTCCTTCAGCAGGTAGCCCACCCCCTTCGCCCCGTGCGCCAGTAGCTCGGCCGCGTACGTCTCCTCAACGTACTGGGAGAGCACCAGGACCGGCAGATCCGGCAGTTCGCGCCGGGCGGCGAGCGCCGCCCGCAGCCCCTCGTCCCGGAACGACGGCGGCAGCCGGACGTCGAGGACCGCCAGGTCGGGCCGGTGGTTGCGCAGCGCGGGCAGGATCTCCGGTCCCGCGCCGACCGACGCCTCCACCGAGTGGCCGTTGCTGCTGAGCAGCAGGACCATCCCCTCCCGTAGCAGGGCGTTGTCCTCCGCGATCACGATCCGCATGGCAGCTCCACTTTCAGCTCCGTAGGCCCTCCGACAGGGCTGGTGAGGGTCGCCGTACCGTCCAGCGCGGCCACCCGGCGGCGGATGCCGACCAGACCGGAGCCGCCGTGTTCGTCGGCACCCCCGCGTCCGTCGTCGGTGACCGTAATGGTCAGCTGTCCGCCGCTGCGCTGGAAGCGTACCGAGGACCTGGTCGCCCGGCTGTGCTTCCTGATGTTGGTCAGCCCCTCGGCGATCACGAAGTAGGCCGCCGCCTCCACTGACGCGGGCACCCGGTGGCCGTTCTCCACCGCGCTCACCTGCAGGTCCACCGGAATCGACGAGCCGGCCGCCAGCGCCCGGACGGCACCGGCGAGTCCACGGTCCGTCAGCACCGGTGGGTAGACCGTCCGTACGACGTGGCGCAGGTCGGCCAGGACCCGCTCGATGCCCTCCTGCGCCTCGTCCAGCCGCGCTTTGGTCGCCTCCGGGTCCTTCGACAACTGCTGTTTGGCCAGCCCGATCCGCAGCGACAGGGCGACCAACTGCGCCTGGACGCCGTCGTGGAGGTCCCGTTCGATGCGCCGTAGTTCGGCGCTGTGCGCCTCGACGGCTCCGGCCCGGCTCTCCGACAGCTCGGCCACCCGCTCTGCCAGCCGGGACGACTCGGACGGGCGCAACAGGTGTACTGTCCAGCCTGCCTGACGCTCGGCCAGGAACCTCTGCAGGTTGAGCACCAGCGGTTCGGCCCGCGACGGGACGCCTCGGCGCCGGGCCACCGCGTCGGCCATGCCCAGTCGTACGCCGTCCAGGGGCAGGCCGACCAGCCACAGCAGCAGGGTCAGCAGGCTGAGCAGCATCACGCTCAGGGTCTGCACCGGCAACCACAGGGCGTCGCGCCAGGTGCCGGGGTCGGTCATCGCCAGTCGGAACCGGTCCGAGAGCGAGCCGTCCAGCGGCAGGTACTGCTCCGGCACCGTGGTGCCCAGGAAGGCGCCCGCGCGTACCCGTTCGTGCCCCGCCAGGCTGCGCAGCGCCCGCACCACCTCCGGCCAGGCGGGGGCGCCGATCAGGAACACGGTGAAGAACAGCGAGGCCGGGACGACGAAGCAGCCGAAGAAGCAGACCACTGCCATCGGCAGGCCCATGTACAGGAAGGCGCTGGCGTCCCGGGCGTCGCGGATGGCCGTGCCGAGTCTCGACGTGTCCTCCTCGGTGTCCGGCTGGGGCTCGAACTCTGACACCGGTAGGGCCTCCTGGGATTGGCGTTGCACTGCGGCGACCGCCGCACCACGGGGTTGCGTCCCACCGTAACGAACCGGAAGCGCACCCTGCGGTGTCTCTGCCACCCCAGCACATGGGTGTGCTGGCTGAACCCCAAGACGGGTGGAAAGGTCATCGCGGCGCCCTCGGCGGAGATCCTAGGGTCGGTTGCGTGGACGCGGGTGACCCGCGGCCACGCCGGCCCACCGCAGTGTCGGCCGGCCGGCCAGGAAGCACGCCCGGGAGGGTTCACTGGTGATCAGGCAGCGCATCGGACGGACGGACGCGGCGGATTCAGCCGTCGAGCAGGAGCAGGGCCACCCGATCGGCCCGGTCGCCCTGACCATGCAGTCGGTGACCCGTCGCTACCTTCGGGGCGGCCAGCCGGTGAACGCCCTGGACGACGTAAGCCTGGAGATCCCCCAGGGGCGGTTCGTCGCCGTGATGGGCCGCTCCGGGTCCGGCAAGACGACCTTCCTGCAGTGCGCCGCCGGCCTGGACCGGCCGACGTCCGGCACCGTGCGGATCGGGACCACCGACCTCGGCTCGCTGAGCGAGGCGGCGCTGACCCGGCTGCGCCGGGACCGGATCGGCTTCGTGTTCCAGTCGCTCAACCTGGTGCCGTCACTGACCGTGCGGGAGAACGTCACGCTGCCGCTGCTGCTGGGCGGCGAGCGACCGGACAGCCCGCAGGCCGTGGAGCGGGCGATGCGCGTCCTGGAGTCGGTCGGGCTGGCAGACCGCGCGGACGACTCCCCGCTGCACCTGTCCGGCGGCCAGCAGCAGCGGGTCGCCATCGCCCGCGCCCTGGTCACCGACCCGGCCGTGATCTTCGCCGACGAGCCGACCGGGGCACTCGACCCCTCCACCGCCAACGACGTCTTCACGCTGCTGCGCCGGGCCGTGGACGACACCGGGCACACCGTGGTGATGGTCACCCACGACCCGGTCGCCGCGAGCTGGTCCGACGAGGCGGTCTTCCTGGCGAAGGGACGGATCGTCACCAACATGGTCCGGCCGCAGACCGCCGACGTCGCCCAGGTCATGGCCGAGATCGGGGGCTGCTGACCATGTCCGCGACCCGCACCGTCCCCCGCGCCGCGGCCCGGGCCCTGCGGAGCCCGAACGGCCCGGGCCGCGGCGAGGGCCAGGCGACCGCCCGCACGGCGCACTTCCTGGCCGTCCGCGCGGTCCGGATGCACCTCAAGGCGTGGAGCGCGGTCTTCGCCGCGCTGCTGCTGACCTCCCTGCTGCTCGGCTCGTTCGCCCTCGCCACGCTGTCCGCCTTCGCCGGGCACGCCCGGGTCGAGCGCTACGCGGCGACCGTCGCGGTCGTCGGCGGCAATCAGACCACCACCTACGAGGCCACCCCGTTCGCCAGCAAGCCGAAGTCCGTCACGGCCGCGCTCACCGAGCGGGTGCGCGTCCCGGAATCTGCCGTCGCCCGGCTGGCCGCCGTCCCCGGCGTCGCGGCGGCGATCCCGGACAGCGCCGTCCCGATCACCCTGACCGCGGCCGACGGCACCACCGCCGTCCCGGGGCCGGACTCGGAGTCCGGGGTCTCCCCCGTCTACGCGCACGGCTGGAGCACCGCCGCGCTGGCGCCCTTCACGCTGCGCTCGGGCCACCAACCGAACGGGCCGCAGGAAGTGGTCCTGGACGGCGCCCTGGCCGCCCGTGCCGGGGCCAAGGTCGGCGACGAGGTAGGCCTCCAGTCGCCGGTCGGCCTGCCCGTGCACTACCGGGTGGCGGGCATCGCCGCACCCCGGGGCGGTGGCGACGGCACCGGCCTGGCCCACCAGGGCACGGTCTTCCTCAGCGACCAGAAGGCTCGCGACCTGGCGGGCCACCCCGGCCGGGTGGACGCGATCGGCGTCCTCGCGGAGGACGGCACAACCGTCCACACCCTCTACCCGGCGCTGCGCGCCGCCCTGGACGGCGGCACCGCGGCCCACGACGCCGTCGGCGAGCGGGCGCCGCAGGACTCCTCGGCCCTGCGGGTGCTGACCGGCAACGCCCGCGGGAACGCGGAGTTCCTCCAAGCCGCGCCCAGCCGGATCGGGCTGCTGATGCTGCTGGCCACGGTCTGCGTGGTGGTCACCATGATCGCCGTGTTGGTGGTCTCCAGCACCGTGGCGCAGGCCGTCCACCAGCGGGCCCGGGAGTTCGCGCTGCTCCGGGCCGTCGGGGCGACCCCCCGCCAGTTGCGGGTCACCGTGGGGCGCGAGACCGCGATGGTCGCCATCACCGCCGCCCTGCTGGGCGCGGCCGGCGCCGTCCCCGTCTACCTGGAACTCGTCGCCATGCTGGAGCAGCGCGGCGCGATCCCCGTCGGCCTCGACCTGTCCATGCCGCCGATGATGCTGGCCTCGGTGGTCCTCACCGGGGCACTGACCCTGCTGGTGGCCCGGGTCGCGGCTGCGCTCGCCTGCGGGCGGACGGCCAAGCTGAAGCCGGCCGCAGCGATGGGCGAGGCCCAGACCGAACCCGAGCAGCCCGGCAAAGGACGCACGATCACCGGCGTCATCCTGCTCTTCGCCGGGGTCAGCGCGGCCGGCACGGCCTCGCTGCAGCGCGGCGAGACCGCCGCCGCGGCCGCCAGTTCGGCCGCGATGGCCCTGGTCATCGCGTGCGCGCTGCTCGGCCCGTGGATCGCCCGGCTCGCCATCCACCTGGTCGGTGGCACGGTGCGCCGCCTCGGTGGGGCAGGCGGCTACCTCGCCGACGCCGCCACCCGGGCGAACTCCCGGCGCCTGGGCGCGGCGATCACCCCGATCGTGCTGGTGGTGGCCTTCGTCGGGGTCCAGCTCTCGGCCGGCGCCACACTGGACCGCGAGGGCGGCCGGCAGGCCGGCAGCTCCATGCGGGCCGACCTGTCGGTCACCGCCGGCGGCGCGGGCATCCCCGAGGAGGTGGTGCAGCGGCTCGCCCGGACGAACGGCGTGAGCGCGGCCACCGGCGTGCTGTACAGCACCATCGTGCTGGCACACCGCGAGGTCGGCGATCCCAAGCTCGACCGGTTCCCGGTGCTCGGCATCACCCCGCAGGCCCTGCCCGCCACCCTCGACCCCAAGGTGACCGCCGGTGACCTCGGCACGCTCGGCCGCGGCACGGTCGCGGTCGGCACCGAGCGCGCCCGCGATCTGAGCCTGTCGGTCGGCTCCACGGTGACGATCCGCTACGGCGACGGCGCGGCCGTGCCGCTGCGCGTGGTCGCGCTCTACGAACGGCAGCTGGCGCTCGGCGAGTTCCTCTTCGCCCACGACGAACTGGCCGCGCACACCGCCGCCCCGGCGAACGGGCGGGCGCTGCTGGCGGTCGGCCCGGGCTCCGACCACCGGGCCGTGCGGGCCGCCGTGGAGCGGGAGTTGGCCGCTGCCGCGCCCGGTGCCACGGTGACCGACCAGCCGTCCCCCGAGCACCTGCGCGAGGAGGACCGCGGCGTCGGCCAGGTGATCACCACGGTCGCGGTGTCCGCGATCGGCAGCTTCACCGTGATCGCGGTGCTGAGCACCCTGGCCCTGATCGTCACCGGACGGCGGCCGGAACTCGCCCTTCTGCGACTGGTCGGCGCCGGCCGGCGGCAGGTCCGTGGCATGCTCCAGGTGGAGGCGTTGATCGTCATGACGGTCGGCCTGGTGATCGGCGCCCTGGCGGCGCTCATTCCCTTGGCCGCCTTCAGTTGGTCACTTGCCGGTTCACTGCCCTATCTGCCGGGAATGCAGGTGGCGTTGATCGTGTCGACCGTCGTGGTCACCACGCTGGCCGGCTACCTGCTGCCCGGCCGGTCCTTCCGGCGCAGGCGGCATCCGGCCGAACTCCGGCGCGTGTGACACCGTTCCGGCAGCAGGGCAGGCAGTAGTTGCAGGCAGAGAAAGAAACGAGGAACTCCACCCGATGCGTCGCGTCGCCGTAGCAAGTCTGCTGGCCCTGGCCGGAGCGGCCGCGCTGGTCCTCAGCGCCTTCCAGCCCTGGTACGAGAAGAGCGATCCTCGGTCGGTGCCGATCGCAGACCTCTTCCAGGGCTTCTCCCCCGACCGCACCGCCACGACCGGCACGTCCATGATGATCCCGCTGGCCGCCGGCGCGGCGATCGCGGCCCTCGCCCTGCTGGTGCGCTCTCGGCTGGTGATGCTCCTGGCCGGGCTGCTCGCCCTGGCCACCTGCGTGCTGTGGACGGTCCAGAAAGCCCTCGAGGTGGCGCCGGTCTCCTTCGACATCACCGACCTGCACACCGGCCTGTGGAACGCCTACGGCGGTGTCCTGCTGCTGCTGATCGCCGTGGCGGTGCTGCCCCCCAGGCGCGCCTGACCGCGCGGCCGCCCGCGTCAGCCGGCCCTCCGGCGTGGGTGTTTCAGCCACGGCTTAACCATCTGCCGTAGCCGTGCCCGGCCTTGAAGACTCTCCCCTGAGCAGTGTTCGACGGGAAGGGACCTGAGGTGGACGGCACATCGGCGGCACCATCGAGAGCAACGCTCGTCACCGCGCTGGATCGCTTCGGCCAACTGGCCCGGGAATGCGCGGTGGTGGGTGCCCAGCTCGCGGTGCACGCGCACGGTTCGCTGCACACCCGGGAGTTCGGCCGCGAGGTCGACGGCGGCACTGAGGTCCACTCCGGTTCGGCCTTCGCGTACGGGTCCACCTCCAAGACCTTCACCGCCGTCTGCGCGCTCCAGTTGGTCTCCGACGGCCTGCTGACCCTGGATGACCCGATCCGCCGCTGGGTGGGCGGCACCGACCCGGCCCTGGACGCGACCGTACGGCAACTGCTCAGCCACACCGCCGGCCTGCCGTCCGACCACGAGTCGCACGATGCGGGCGGCGATCCGCCGGCCCGCCGCCTACAGGCCCTGCTCGCCGCCGTGCCGCCCCCGGCCCGGACCGCCTGGCCCGCCCGGGGCACGTTCTCCTACTCCAACGTCGGCTACCACCTGCTCTCCCAGCTGGTGGCCGATGCCACCGGCCTGAGCTGGCCGGAGACCCTCGACACCTACCTGCTCAGCCCCCTCGACACCCGGGCCGGCTTCCTTCCGGGCCCGCACCCGCGCACCGCCCCGGCCCTGACCGTCCACGGCCACCACATCCAGCCCCCGGCCGCCGGCCACGAGACCCGCACCGTCTCAGCCATCGCGTGCACCACGGACTCCGACTCGCTCGCGGCCGGCGGCCTGGCCGGCACCGCGACCGACCTGGTCGCACTGGCCCGGCTGGCCCTCGGGAACGGGCCGGACCTCTGCGACCCGCAGGTCCTGCAGGAGATGACCACCCCGGTCGACGGCGCCGAACCGTTCGGCCTCGCCGACGGCTGGGGCCTGGGCCTCGGCCGCTTCGGTACGCCCGGCACCGCCTGGTGGGGCCACGACGGCACCCACGACGGCACCACCTGCCACCTGCGTCTGGACTCCACGTCCGGCACCGTGGTCGCGCTTACCACCAACTCCACCACCGGCCGGCAGCTGTGGGACGCCGTCCTGCGCGAACTCGCCGACGCGGGCCTGCCCGTCGGCGTCCACCGCCCCCAACTCCCGCCCGAGGCCCCGGTCGAGGACTTCACCCCCTGCCTCGGCGAGTACCGCAACGGGGAACTCGCCATCACCGCGCGCCTGGACTCCGCCACCCTCACCCTCACCCTCCCGGGCGGCGCCGCGTACCCCGTCACCCCGCGCGCGGACCTTACCTTTTCCGCCCTGCCCCCAGGTCACAGCGCCCCCTTCGTCGGCCGCTTCCTGCGCAGCCCCCACAACCCCACAGCCCTGCAGTACAACGGTCGCGCCCTCACCCGCACCGCCCCGCCGCGTGAACGGGCCGGCGCGGGCCGGGACTGACCGCACTGAGGACCCCGAGCGCGAAACACCGCCCTCGCGGTCGGGACAGGGGTGCCGCGTTGGAAATCGCATCGCAGGCTGAGTCATCTCACCCGACCGCACCGCAGGCGCTCAACAGATCCCGCGAGCGCAGGACATGACGGAAGGCCGCCGACTGCGCGGGTGCCGATACATCATCCGCGCAGGTCGCGGCTTTGATCGTCGATGCTCGGATCCGCTCGGCGCTTCCCCGGCATCTTCACCTGGACAGGGCACCAGCGGCATCATGATCTGTCGTGCTGCTGCGTCCGGCCTGCCTCGCCGCGACCAACACCTTCGCGATGCTGCGGCTCCTGCCGATGAGCGACAGAGAGAAAACATCGGGATCCTCGCACTCCGGCATCGACTGCCGGTCCTGCAACGCCAGGGCAGCGCCACCACCTCCGGGGGTGCGGCCCGGGACGCCGCTCGCCCCGCCACCGCCCCGGGGTGGAGGCGGTGGCGGGGCGAGCGGGTCGGCCGGGGAGCGGCGGATCAGTCCATCGCGGCGGCCAGCCGGTCGATGACGAGGTCCGCCAGGATCTGCGGCGTCGGGTTCTCGTACAGCACGTCGGCGGGCCAGTCGAGGCCGGTCAGTGCGACGAGGTGGTCGCGCAGCTCGATCGCCGTGACGGAGGTGAGACCGAGGTCGAAGAACTCGTCCTCGACGCCCACCTCGTCGACGGACGCGTGCCCCAGCACCGCGGCCACCAGTCCGCGGACACCGCCCAGGACGGCGTCCTGCCACTGGTCGCGCGGCAACGCGGCCAGCGCCAGCCAGAGTTCGGCCTCCCGGTTGGGGCCGGCCCCGGGCTCGTCCTCTGCGGTATCCGCCGCGTCCGCGGTGGGAGCGGCGGGAGCGGTGGGAGCGGCGTCGGGCTCGACGGCCACGGGCTCGGGCACGGCCACGGCCACGGGCACGGGCACGGGCACGGGCACGGGCACGGAAACAACCGGCGCGGAGACCTCGGGCGCGGGGGCCGTGGCCCCCGACGCCTCGGTCCCGGCGGCGGCAGCCCCCGGCGTCGCAGCGGGAAGCGCGTCCCCGTCGACGAGGCGGACCGCAGGCTCACCCGCCGTCAGCGCCCGGAACAGCCCGGCCGCCGCCGCCCGCGGGTCCAGCCCCGGAGCGACCGCCACCGCGACCGCGGAGCGACCGAGGGCCAGGATCCCGGCCGACGGCTCCGACACCCGCTCCCCCACCGACACGACGGCGACCAGCGGTACCGTCCCGTCCTTCCCGACCGTCCCCGGGTCCACCCCGGCCCCGACGATCGCCGCCGTCGGCGCCACCGCACCTTCCGCCTCGGCGAGCCGGACGGCACCGGGCGGGCAGGGGGAGCCCCCCGCCACCAGGCAGCGGGCGCCGAAACGCCGTACCTCCTCGGCCACCGCCCCGGCGAGCCCGTCCGGGAGGCCGGCCAGCAGGACGTCGCCCGCCGGGCGCCACCGCTCGGCCGGTTCCACCGTCCGGTACTCGCGCACGGACACGCCGTCCGCCTCGATCCGGGCCTCGGGGTGCCCCTCGGCGATCACCGCGCAGAGCCGGGCCCGGGCCCGGGCGTCGACCACCGGCGGCAGGATCACCAGGTGGTCGCCGACCGGGTCGCCGCCGTCCGTGCCGAGGGCCCACCGCGGGACGCCGGGCGCCGCGACCGGTTCGGCCCCGGGCAGCGCGACGACGAGGTCCGGCCGCTCGGCGCCGCCCGTCCGCACGCGTGCGCCGTGCCGGGCCAGGGCCCCGGCGAGCGCGTCGGCCAGGTCGTCGTCGCCCCCGGGCGGGGCGAGGAGCAGCACGTCCCGGTCGAGGGCCGGGGCCGGGCCGTCCGGGACGCGCCGCCACCGGGCCGTCTGCACGACCGGGAGCCGGGCGCCGGAGCGCAGTCGGCCGAGGGCTGCGAGGATCTCGGCGGGCGTCTCGTCCCCCCGCAGGTCGAGCAGGCCCAGCGCCGCGGCGACGTCGTCGTTCTCCAGGGCGGACCAGAGCGGGGCGAGCACGGTGTCCGCGGGGGCGGGCGCCACGGGCTCGGGCACCGCGGGCGCCGCTTCGACGGCCTTCGGCACGACGACCTCGGGCCAGTAGTGCCGGCTGCGGAACGCGTACCGCGGCAGCGACACCCGGCGCAGCGGCCTGCCCTCGTGGACGGCCGCCCAGTCCACCGGCACCCCGTGGGTGTGCAGGGCGCCCAGCGCCTCGGTGGCCGCGCGGACGTCCGTCCGGTCCCGTCGCAACAGGGCGACCGGGCGGACCGGGAGGTCCGGAAGGCACACCGCGGCGGCCGGGGCCAGCACCGCGTCGGGGCCGAGCTCCAGGAACGCGGTCGCCCCGTCCTCGTGGGCGCGGCGGACGGCGTCGGAGAAGCGGACCGATCCGCGCAGCTGGTCCACCCAGTAGTCGGCGGAGTCCATCGGCGCGTCGGTGCGGACGGTGGAGACGACCGGGATCCCGGCCGTCCCGAACCGTACCGCCGCGGCCACCTCGCGGAACTCGGCGAGCGCCGGCTCCACGAGCGGCGAGTGGAAGGCGATGCCCACGTTCAGCCGGCGGGTGCGGTGCCCGCGGGCCACGAGCTCGGCGGCGACCGCCGTCACGGCCTCGTCCTCCCCCGAGAGCACCACGGCCGCGGGACCGTTGACGGCGGCGATCGCCACCCGGTCCGCCCGGCCGTCGAGCAGGGCGAGCACCTCCTCCTCGGAGGCCCGGACCGACATCATCGCGCCGCCCGGCGGGAGGGCGCCGAGCACCCGGCCCCGGGCGGCCACCAGCGCGGCGGCCCGGTCGAGCGGGATCAGGCCGGACACGCAGGCGGCGGAGAGCTCGCCGACGGAGTGGCCGATCAGGAGGTCGGGCGTCACGCCCCAGGAGGACAGCAGCCGGAACTGGGCCACCTGGAGGGCGAACAGCGCCGCCTGGGTGTACTCGGTGCGGTCGAGCGGCCCCTCCTCGCCGAAGACCGCCTCGCGCAGCGGGCTGCCCAGGTCGAAGAGCCCGCAGACCTCGTCGAAGGCCCGCGCGTAGACCGGGAAGGTCTCGTACAGTTCCCGTCCCATGCCCGGGAGTTGGCTGCCCTGCCCGGTGAACAGCAGGGCGAGCCGGGGCCGGCCGGCCGTCGCGCGGCGCAGGCCCGGGTCGGTCCGGCCGTCCGCCAGGGCGGTCAGCGCGGTACGGATCGCCGGCTCGTCCGCGCCCGTCACCGCCGCCCGGTACCGCTGGGCGGACCGGGTGGTGGCCAGGGCGCGGGCGACGGCGGGCAGGTCCGTGGTGTCCGCCGCCAGCAGGCGGGCGGCCTGGGCGGACAGCGCCGTCTCGGAGCGCGCCGACAGCAGCCACGGCACGCCCTCCAGGTCGGGCCCGGCCGGCTCGGCGACGGGCGCCGCCGGCGGCTGCTCGATCACCACGTGGGCGTTGGTCCCGCTGATCCCGAACGAGGACACGCCCATCCGGCGGGGGCCCGGCCGCTCGGGCCAGGGCTGGGCCGAGCTCAGCAGGGCGACGTTCCCGGTGCTCCAGTCGACGTGCGGTGACGGCTCGTCGAGGTGCAGGCTGCGCGGCAGCAGCCCGTGCCGGATGGACAGCACGGCCTTGATGACGCCGGCGATGCCGGCCGCCGCCTGCACGTGCCCCAGGTTGGACTTGAGCGAGCCCAGCCAGAGCGGCTCCGGGCGGTCCTGACCGTAGACCGCCAGCACCGCCTGGGCCTCGATCGGGTCGCCGAGCGCCGTGCCGGTGCCGTGCCCCTCGATCGCGTCCACGTCGGCGGGGCGCAGGCCGCCTGCGGCGAGGGCCGCCCGCATCACCTGTTCCTGGGCACGGCCGTTGGGCGCGGTGAGGCCGTTGCTCGCGCCGTCGGAGTTCACCGCGCTGGCGCGCAGCACGGCCAGCACCTCGTGGCCGAGGGCGCGGGCCCGGGAGAGGCGCTCGACGAGCACCATGCCGACCCCCTCGCCGAGCGCGGTGCCGTCGGCCGCGGCGGCGAACGGCTTGCAGCGGCCGTCGGCGGCCAGTCCGCGCTGGCGGCTGAACTCGACGAACACCATCGGCGTCGAGAGCACCGTGACGCCGCCGGCCAGCGCGAGGTCGCACTCCCCCGCCCGGACGGACTGGGCGGCGAGGTGCAGGGCGACCAGGGAGGACGAGCAGGCGGTGTCGACGGTGATGGTCGGGCCCTCCAGGCCGTAGCTGTAGGCGACCCGGCCGGACAGCACGCCGCCGCCGACGCCGGGGGCGAGGAAGCCCTCGGCCGCCGCGCCCTCCAGGAGGCGGCCGTAGTCCTGGTACATGGAGCCGACGAACACGCCGGTGCGGGTGCCGCGCAGCGTGGCCGGGTCGATCCCGGCGTCCTCGCAGGCCTCCCAGACGGTCTCCAGCAGGAGGCGCTGCTGCGGGTCCATCGCGGCGGCCTCGCGCGGCGACACCCCGAAGAAGGCCGCGTCGAAGGTGGTCGCGCCGGCCATGAAGCCGCCGTGCCGGACGTAGCTGTGCCCGGCGGCGGCCGGGTCCGGGTCGTACCGGTCGACCGGCCAGCCGCGGTCCTCGGGGAAGGGGCCGATGCCGTCGCGTTCGGCGCTCAGCAGCTCCCAGAGGTCCTCCGGCGTGGCGACGCCGCCGGGGAGCCGGCAGCCGATCCCGACGAGGACGACGGGGTCGTCCGCGTCGGCCTGCCGGGAGGCGGCCGCGACGGGCGCCGAGGCCTGCGCGCCGGCCAGCAGGTCGTCCAGGTGGCGGGCCAGCGCGGCCGGGTTGGGGTGGCTGAAGACCACGGTCGCGGGCAGCCGCAGGCCGGTGGCGGCGGAGAGCCGGTTGCGCAGTTCGACGGAGCTGACCGAACCGAAGCCGACGTCCTTGAAGGCCCGGTCGGGGTCGACGCCGTCCGCCGAGCCGTGGCCGAGGACGGCGGCGGCGTGCGCGGCCACCAGGTCGAGCAGCACCCGCTGCCGGTCGGCCGGGGTCTTGCCGGCCAGGCGGGCGCCCAGTTCGGGGTCGACGGCCACGCCGCCGCCGGCGGCGGTGCGGCGGGCCGGCGCACCGACCAGGGCGCGCAGCGGGGCGGGCACCCCGTCGCCCATCGCGCGCAGGGTGGCCGGGTCGAGCCGGATGGGTGCGAGCACCGGCTCGTCGGAGGCGAGGGCGCCGTCCAGGGCGGCGAGGCCGGCGCGGTCGGACAGCGCGAGGAAGCCCGAGCGGCCGAAGCCGTCGCGGTCGACCCCCTCGGTCATGGTGCTCTCGGCCTCCCACAGGCCCCAGGCCAGGGAGACCCCCGGCAGGCCCTGGGCGTGGCGCAGCCGGATCAGGGCGTCGAGTCCGGCGTTGGCCGCCGCGTAGTTGGCCTGTCCGAACCCGCCGAGCAGGCCGGCCGCCGAGGAGAAGAACACCAGCCGCGCGTCGGGCAGCAGGGTGTGCAGGTGCAGGGCCGCGTCGAGCTTGGGTGCCAGCACCCGGGTGAGGCGCTCCGGCGTCAGGTCGGTGACCAGGACGTCGTCCAGGACGCCCGCGGCGTGGACGACGGTGGTGAAGCCGGCGCCGTCGACCAGCCGGGCCAGTGCGGCGCGGTCGGAGACGTCGCAGGCCGCCGCCTCGACCGTCGCGCCGGCGGAGGTCAGCGCGTCGACGAGCTCGGCCGCGCCGGGGGTCCGTGCGCCGCGCCGGCCGACCAGCACCAGGTCGTGCACGCCGTGCGCGTCGACCAGGTGGCGGGCGACGAGCTGCCCGAGGGTGCCGAAGGCCCCGGTGACCAGGACCTTGCCGAGCCCCGCGGCCGGGTCCTCGGCCGGGTCGGCGGTCGGCGCCGCGCGTTCCAGCCGGAGCACCGTGGCGGCGCCGTCGGCCAGCGCGATCTGCGGCTCACCGGCGGCCAGCGCGGCGGGTACCGCGGTGAGCGTGGCGTCGGAGTCGTCGGCCAGGTCGAGCAGCAGGAAGCGGTCGGGGTGCTCGACCTGGGCGGAGCGCACCAGGCCGGCCACGGCGGCCTCGGCGACGTCCTCGCGCACCCGGCGGGTGACCACCACGAGGGTCGCGGCCGCGGAGCCCTCGTCCGCGAGCCACTCCTGCACCGTGGTGAGCGCGCTCGCCACGGCGGCGGCCGGCTCACCGGTCGGCGCCGGGACCAGGACGAACGGCGCGGTGCCGGTGGCGGGCTGACGCTTCAGCAGCGCGGCGAGGTCCGGGTCGGGCACCGCGAAGTCGACCGCGGCGCCGTCGGGCAGGGCGCGGCCCACCCAGGCGGGGCGCAGCAGGTCGCGGCTGTCCGACCGGCCCAGGGCGCCCTCGGGCAGCGCGCGCAGCACGAGCGTGTCCACCGTGGCGACCGGCGCGCCCGACGGGTCGGCCAGCTCGATCCGGACGGCGTCGGGCCCGGCCGCGGTGACGGCCACCCGGACGGAGTCGGCGCCGACGGCGTGGACGCGCACGCCCGTCCACTCGAAGGGCAGCGAGGGCCGGTCGGGCGGCCCGGTGAGGAAGCCGCCGAGCGCCACCGGGTGGAGGCAGGCGTCGAGCAGCGCGGGGTGCAGCACGAAGCCGTCCGGCTCGGTGCCGGGCAGCGCGACCTCGGCGAACACGGCGCCGTCGCGGCCGCGCCACAGCGCCCGCACACCGCGGAAGGCCGGGCCGTACGGGAGCCCGGCGCCGCGCAGCCGGGCGTAGAGCTCCTCCACGTCGAGCGGTTCGGCGTCGGCCGGCGGCCAGGCGACCGGCGTGGGCGCCGGTCGGGCGTCGTCGGGTAGCAGGACGGCGGTGGCGTGGGTGGTCCAGTGATCCGTCCCGCCGGTGCGGGTGTGCAGGGTCAGTGCGCGGGAGCCGTCCTCGGCGGGCGCCGCGACGTCGAGCCGCACCCGGACCTCGGCGTCCTCGGGCAGGACGACCGGGGTGAGCAGGGTGAGCTGGTCGACGACCGCGCAGCCCACCTCGTCGCCGGCCCGGGCGGCCAGTTCGGTGATGGCCGCGCCCGGGAGCACCACCAGTCCGTCGACGACGTGGTCGGCCAGCCAGGGCAGGGCGGTCAGGGAGAGCCGGCCGGTCAGGACGGTCTGCTCGCCGCCCAGGCAGGCCCGCAGGACGGGGTGGTCGACGAGGTCCAGGCCCAAGGCGGCCGGGTCGTCGTCGGCGCGCCAGTACGGCTCGGTGACGAAGGCGGTGGTGGGGAGCTCGACGCGGCGGGCGCCGGGCCACACCGCCGACCAGTCCGGCCGCACCCCCCTGACGTGCAACTGGGCGAGCGCGGTGAGCAGTTGGGCCCGGCCGCCCTCGTCGCGGCGCAGGGTGTGCACGACCGCGGCGTCTGCGTCGAGCGCCTCGACGGTCTCCTGCGCCCCGTTGGTGACCACCGGGTGCGGGCTGACCTCCAGCAGGGTCGTGCAGCCGCGCCGGACGAGCGCGGTGACGGCCTCGTCGAAGCGGACCGTCTCTCGCAGGTTGCGGTACCAGTAGTCGGCGTCGAAGGCGTCGTCGCCGTCGATCCACCGGCCTTCGACGGAGGAGAAGAACGGCACCTCGGGGGCGCGCGGGCGCACCGGTGCGAGCGCCTCCAGGACCTGGTCGCGGACGGCCTCGACGTGGAAGCAGTGCGAGGCGTAGTCGACGTCGACCCGGCGGGCCCGCACCTCCTCGGCCTCGCAGGCGGCGAGGAGCTCGTCCAGCGCGTCGACGTCACCGGAGACGACCGCCGAGGACGTGCCGTTGACGGCGGCGACCGCCAGTCGGCCGTCCCAGCGGCCGAGCCGCTCGCGGACCTGGTCGGCGGGCAGCGCGACGGACATCATCCCGCCGCGGCCGGAGAGTGCCGGCAGCGCCCGGCTGCGCAGGGCGACCACCCGGGCGGCGTCCTCCAGGGTGAGCGCGCCGGCCACGCAGGCCGCGGCGATCTCGCCCTGGCTGTGGCCGACCACGGCGGTGGGCCGGATGCCCAGCGAGCGCCAGACCTCGGCGAGGGCGACCATCACGGCGAACAGGGCGGGCTGGACGACGTCGACCCGCTCCAGGTCCCCCGCGCCGCGCAGCACGGCCTCCAGGTCGAAGTCGACGTGCGGGGCGAGCGCGGCCGCGCACTCGGCGATCCGGGCCCGGAACACCTCGTCGGTGTCCAGCAGTTCCACCGCCATGTCCCGCCACTGCGAGCCCTGGCCCGGGAAGAGGAAGGCCACCCCGCCGGACGGGCCGACGGTGCCCTCGACCACGGCCGCCGAGGGGCGGCCGGCCGCGAGTTCGGCCAGACCGGCCGTCAGCTCGGCGCGGTCGGCGCCGCGGACGACGGCGCGGTGCTCGTGCGCGGCCCGGGTGGTGGCCAGCGAGAGGGCGACGTCGCCCTCCCGCAGCGCGGGCCGGGCGGCCAGGTACCCGGTCAGCGCCTCGGCCTGGGCGCGCAGCCCGGCGGCCGACCGGCCGGACAGCGCCCAGGTCCACGGCCCGGGGGCGTCCTCGGCGGGTTCGTCCCGGTCGGCCGCCGCGGGCGGTTCCTCCAGGATCACGTGGGCGTTGGTGCCGCTGACGCCGAACGAGGAGACGCCCGCCCGCCGGGGTTCGGCGCCGGCCGGCCAGGGCGAGTCCTCGGCCAGCAGCTCCACGGCGCCCGCCGACCAGTCGACGTACGGGGTGGGCTCGTCCAGGTGCAGGGTCCTGGGCAGCACGCCGTGGCGCATCGCCATGACCATCTTGATGATCCCGGCGACACCGGCCGCGGCCTGGGTGTGCCCGAGGTTGGACTTGATCGAGCCCAGTCGCAGCGGCTCGGCGCGCTCCTTGCCGTAGGCGGCGAGCACGGCCTGCGCCTCCACCGGGTCGCCCAGCGGGGTGCCGGTGCCGTGCGCCTCGACCACGTCGACCTGGGTGGGGGTGAGGCCCGCGTCGACCAGGGCCTCGCGGATGACCCGCTGCTGGGCGGGGCCGTTGGGGGCGGTCAGGCCGTTGCTGGCGCCGTCCTGGTTGATCGCGCTGCCGCGCACCACCGCGAGGACCGGCCGGCCGGCCTCGAGCGCCGCCGACAGCCGCTCGACCACGAGGACGCCGACGCCCTCGGACCACGCGGTGCCGTCGGCGGCGGCGGCGAACGGCTTGCAGCGCCCGTCGGGGGCCAGCCCGCGCTGGCGGCTGAACTCGACGAAGGCGGTCGGGGTCGCCAGCACCGTCGCACCGCCCACCAGCGCCATGTCGCACTCGCCGCGCCGCAGGGCCTTGACGGCCAGGTGCAGGGCGACCAGCGAGGAGGAGCAGGCGGTGTCCACGGTGACGGCGGGGCCGCGCAGGCCGAGCTGGTAGGCCACCCGCCCGGAGACGACACTGCCCGCGCCCTGGGCTCCCGGGTAGTCGTGGTGCATCACGCCGGTGTAGACGCCGGTGCGGCTCTCCCGCAGGACGGTCGGGTCCAGGCCGGCCCGTTCCACGGCCTCCCAGGAGGCCTGGAGGATCATTCGCTGCTGCGGATCGGTGTAGTGGGCCTCCTTGGGCGAGATGCCGAAGAACCCGGCGTCGAACTCGGCGGCGTCGTGCAGGAACCCGCCCTGCATGACGGTGGTTGTGCCGGGGTGGTCCGGGTCGGGGTGGTAGAGCGCGTCGAGGTCCCAGCCGCGGTTGGCGGGGAACCGGCTGACGCCGTCCCGGCCCTCGGCGACCAGCTTCCACAGGTCGTCGGGCGAGGCGACGCCGCCGGGGTAGCGGCAGGCCATGCCGACGATCGCGATCGGCTCGGCGGAGCGGTCCTGGAGGTCGCGCAGTCGGCGCTTGGTCGACTGGAGTTCCGCGGTGACCCGCCGCAGGTACTCGCGCAGCTTGTCGTCGGTGGTCATCGGGTACGGTCCTCCAGTCCCGGCAGCGGGCTGCCGAGTTCAGCGTCGATCAGGGCGAAGACCTCGTCGTCGGTCGCGGTCTCGAAGGGGTCGAGCGATCCCGGCGCGGCGTGCGGCGTCAGCTCGTCGAGCAGGCCGCGGACGCGTTCGGCGGCCCGGTCGCGGGCGAGGTCGTCGGTGGCGGCGGCGGTGAGCTCGGCGGCCAGCCGGTCGAAGGCCGCGAACAGCGACGGCAGGTCGCCCGAACGGTCCGCGCCGCCGAGCCGCTCGTCGAGGTGGACGACCAGCTCGGCCGGGGTGGGGTGGTCGAAGACCAGGGTGGCCTCCAGGGTCAGGCCGAGCGCGGCGCCGAGCCGGTTGCGGAACTCGACCGAGCTCAGCGAGTCGAAGCCGAGCTCCTGGAAGGAGCGGTCGGACTCGATCGCGCCGGCGTCGGCGTAGCCGAGCACCGCGGCGGCCTGGCCGCGGACGACGGCCGACAGGCGGGTGCGCCGCTCGTCCGGGTCGAGCGCGGCGAGCCCGGCGAGGGCGGGGTCGGCCGTCGCGGGCGCGGGCGGCACGAGCGCGCGCAGCAGGTGCGGGATGGCGGCGGACCGGCCGGGGGTGAGGCGGATCGCGGCCACCTCCGGTTCGGTGCCGGCCAGGGCGGCGTCGAGCAGGCGCAGCGCGGCGTCCGCCGACAGCAGTTCGATGCCGGCCCGGGCGAGCCGGGCGCGGTCGGCGGTCATGCCCTCGTCCGTCGCCCAGGGGCCCCAGGCCACCGAGACGGCGCGGCCGCCGCCCGCGACCCGGTGCCGGGCGAGGGCGTCGAGGAAGGCGTTGGCCGCGGCGTAGTTGCCCTGGCCGGGGCCGCCGAGGACGCCGGCGACCGAGGAGAACAGCACCAGGTCGGCGTCGGGCAGCAGCTCGTGCAGGTGGCTCGCGCCGTCGGCCTTCGGGCGCAGTACGGCGTCGAGGCGCTCGGCGTCGAGGGTGGTGACCACCCCGTCGTCGAGCACGCCCGCGGCGTGGATCACCGTGCCGACCGTCCGGCCGGCCAGCAGCGCGGCGAGCGCGGCGCGGTCGGCGACGTCGCAGGCGGCGGTCTCGACGCGGGCGTCGAGGCCGGCCAGGCCCTCCGGAGCCCGGCCGCTGCGGCTGACCAGCAGGAGGTCACGGACCCCGTGCCGCTCGACCAGGTGGCGGACGACCGGACCGGCGAGGGCGCCGGCGGCGCCGGTGACCAGGACGGTGCCGTGGTCGCGCGGCCCGGGTTCGGCGGCCTCGGCGGGCATCCGGACGAGGCGGGCCGCCCGGACGGCGCCGTCCCGCAGGGACAGCTGCGGCTCGTCGGAGCCCAGCGCGGCCGGCAGGTCGGTGAGGTCGTCGGCCTCGACCAGCGTGAACCGGCCGGGGTGCTCGGACTGCGCGGAGCGCACCAGGCCCCAGGCGGCGGCGGTGGCCGGGTCGGGCGCCGTGGTGAGCAGGACGAGCCGGGCGGTGGCGTACCGCTCCCCCGCCAGCCACTCCTGGATCAGGTCGAGCACCCGCCGGGTGAGCGCGCGGGCGGCGGCGCCGTCCGGCCCGTCGGAGGCGACGGGCAGCACGACCACCGGCGGCACGTCCGCCAGCGCGGACAGCTCCGCGGCCCGGACGACCTCGGCGCCGGACGCTGTCAGGGCGGCCGCGGCGCCGGCCGGGTCGGCGCCGACCACCGCGTAGCGGGCGGCCCGCTCCGGCCGGGGCGGGTCCATCGGGACCCACTCGACCCGGTACAGCGGGTCGGCGGGGGCACCGGCCGGGCGCAGGACGACCGACTCGACGGTCGCCACCGGGCGGCCGGCCGGGTCGGTGAGCCGCACCTCGACGGTGTCGGGGCCCAGGTGGGCGACCCTGGCCCGGGCGGCCGTCGCCCCGGGGTTGTGCACCCGGACGCCCGACCAGGCGAACGGCAGCCGCGGGCGGTCGCCGTCGATGACGCCGGTCAGCGCCACCGCGTGCAGGGCGGAGTCGAGCAGCACCGGGTGCAGGGCGTACGGCCCGGCGTCCCCGCCGGGCACGAGCACGTCGGCGTACACGGCCTCGCCGGCGCGCCAGGCCCGGCGCAGCCCCTGGAAGGCCGGTCCGTACCCGGTCAGGCCGTGGTAGAGCCGGGTGACGTCGATCTCCTCGGCGTCGCCGGGCAGCGGCGGGGTGCTCGGGGTGTCGGCGGGGGCGGGGTCGAGGGCACCGGTGGCGTGCCGGGTCCAGGCGCCGCCGGTCGGGCGGGCGTGCAGCTCGAACTCGCGCCGGCCGTCCGCGTCGGCGGGCCGGACGGTGACCCGCAGGTCGGCGTCGTCGAACAGCAGCGGGGCCTGGATCACCAGCTCGGCGATCCGGGGGCAGCCGAGCCGGGCCCCGGCGTGCAGGACCAGCTCGACGAGGAAGGCGCCCGGGACGATGGCGGTGCCGTCCACGGTGTGGTCGGCCAGCCAGGGCTGGTCCGCCCGGGATGTCCGCGCGGTGAGCACGTCCCCGTCGGCCAGTTCGACCAGCTCGACCGCCTCGGCCCGCGGGCGGGCGCCCGCGGGGGCGGTCTCGACCCAGTGGCGCTCGCGGGCGAACGGGTAGCCGGGCAGCGACAGCCGGCGCGGACACACGGGCGGGGCGAGGGTGATCTCGGCGCCCTCGACCCAGGCGCCGGCGAGGGTCCGCAGGTCGCCGGCCGCGACGGGCGCCGCGGCGCGCCGGCGGCGGCCGCGGTGGCCGGTCCCGGCGCGCAGGGCCTCGATGAGCTCGGCGGTGGTGGTGGCGACGACGGCGAGCCGCTCGTCCAGGTGGTCGCGGCCGGCCCAGAGGGTGTAGGCGAGCGCCTCCAGGTCCACCGCGGGGGCCCGCGTCGCGAGCCGGGCCGCCAGGTCGGCGGGGGTGGTCCCCTCGTCGATCGGCGGCCGGACGCCGAAGGCCGCCTCGACGCGGTGCGCGAGTTCGGCCAACCGCGGGTAGTCGAGGCCGAGTTCGGCCAGCGGCTCGCGCGGGTCGGCCTGGAAGCCGACCACCTCGGTCAGGATCGCCTCCAGCGCCGACGCGGTGTCTGCGTCGGCCGTCCGCTCCAGGTGGGCGAGCAACTCCTCGACCACGGTGTCGAGTCGGGTGGCGTCCTTGGCGGAGAGCACGAACAGCCGGGGTTCGGCCGGCGCCGGCGCGACCGCCTCGGCAGGGTGCTCGGCGAGCACCAGGTGGGCGTTGGAGCCGCCCGCGCCGAAGGAGCTGATCGCCGCCGTGCGCGGCCGGCCCTCGCGCGGCGCCCACGGCTCGGTGGCGCGCTGCACCCGGAAGCGCGAACCGTCCCAGTCCACGGCGGGGTTGAGCGGGTCGGCGTGCAGGGAGGGCACCAGCTGCCGGTGCCGGAACTGGAGCACGACCTTGCTGACGGCGGCGATGCCGGCGGCCGACTCCAAGTGGCCGATGTTCGACTTGACCGAACCGATCGGCCAGGGGCCGCGACCGGCGCCGGCCTGGTCGAACGCCCGCTCCAGGGCGTCGAGTTCGATCGGGTCGCCGAGGCTGGTGCCGGTGCCGTGCGCCTCCAGGTAGCCGAGCTCGGCCGGGTCCACGCCCGAGTCCGCCAGCGACCGGGCGATCAGCGCGGCCTGGGAGGCCGGGTTGGGCACCGAGAAGCCGCCGGTGCGGCCGCCGTGATTGAGGGTCGTGCCGCGGATGACGGCGTGCACGTGGTCGCCGTCGCGCAGCGCGTCGCGCAGCGGGCGCAGCAGCACCACGCCGACGCCCTCGCCGGGCACGTAGCCGTCCCCGCCCTCGCCGAAGGCCCGGCAGCGGCCGTCGGTGGACAGGAAGGACGACTGGCTCAGCAGCAGGTACTTGTTGGGATGGACGTGCAGGTTGACGCCGCCGGCCAGGGCCGCCTCGCAGTCGCCCCGCCGAATCGCCTCGACGGCGAGGTGGATCGCCGTCAGGGACGACGAGCACATGCTGTCGAGGGCGATGCTCGGCCCGCGCAGGTCGAGGAAGTACGAGACGCGGTTGGCGATCGAGGCGGCGAACGAGGACGGCACCAGGCCGGGTTCGTCCTGGACCCCGTACAGCTGGTACTGGTTGTACATCACCCCGGCGAACACACCGACGTCCCGGCCGCGCCAGGCCGACGGGGCGTGGCCGGCCTCCTCGAACGCGTGCCACGCCTCCTGGAGGAACAGCCGCTCCTGCGGGTCCAGGACGGCGGCCTCGTTCGGCGAGATGTGGAAGAACGCGGCGTCGAACTCGTCGATGCCGTCGACGAAGCCGCCCCAGCGGCCGTAGGAGCGGCCGGGCAGGCCCTTGGTGTCGGTGTGGATCGCCCGGTGGTCCCAGCGGTCGGCGGGCACCTCGGTGATGCAGTCGCGGCCGGTGCGCAGGTTCGCCCAGAACTCGTCGAGGTCACGGGCCTTCGGGTAGCGTCCGCTGATCCCGACCACGGCGATCGCGTCGTCCTGGACGTCCGGGGCGGCGGTCCGCTCCACGGCGGCTGCGGGGGCCTGGGCGTGGACGCGCCCGACGGCCTGCACAGGGGCCTGCACAGGGGCCTGGGCGGCGGCCTGAACGGGGGCCGGCGCGGGAACGGGCTCGGCGGCCGGTTCCGCCACGGCCCCGAACTCGCCGGTGATCCGCTCCGCCGACCCGACGAGGGCGACCACGTGCGGGCGGCCGCTGCCGACCGCCGCCAGCAGGATGTCCACGGCGGTCGGGGTGTCCATCGGCCGCAGGCCCATCCGCCGCAGCCCGGCGGTGTCGAGCGGCATCCCGCCCTCGGCCCAGGCCGGCCAGCCGACCGAGACCACGCCCGGCTTCCCCTCCGCGAAGCCGTCCAGGAAGGCGTTGGCGCAGGCGTAGTCGGCCTGACCGGGGTTGCCCCACGCCCCCGCGGTGGAGGAGCAGAGCACCAGGAAGTCCAGCCCGAGGTCCCGGGTCGCCCCGTACAGGTGGCGGGCGCCGGCGAGCTTGGGCGCGAGCACCGCACGGACGTCCTCGGCGGCCTTGCCCGCGATCAGTCCGTCGCGCAGCACGCCGGCGGCGTGGACCACGCCGTGCAGCGCACCGAACCTGGACA
The DNA here is from genome assembly GCF_044455625.1 of Kitasatospora sp. NPDC051164. Taxonomy (NCBI): domain Bacteria; kingdom Bacillati; phylum Actinomycetota; class Actinomycetes; order Kitasatosporales; family Streptomycetaceae; genus Kitasatospora; species Kitasatospora sp. NPDC051164. The sequence continues at coordinate 31,428 of NZ_JBITFB010000011.1, forward strand.
GCGCCAGGTCGACGACGCGGCGCACGTCCTCGGCCCGGGTGACGTCGGCCGCCACCACGGCGACCTCCGCCCCGAGGGCGGTCAGCTCGGCGCTCACCGACGGGTCCGCGGCGGAGCGCCCGCAGAGCACCAGGCGGGCCCGGACTGTCCGGGCCAAGTGGCGGGCCAGGGCCAGGCCCGCCCCGCCGAGGCCGCCGGTGATCAGGTAGACGCCCCGGTCGCGCAGCCGCGCGGGGCGCTCCGGGGCCGGCACCGGCCGGACGTCCCGGACCTCGCGCCGCCCGTCGGTGTACCGCACGTCCGGGTCCGGGACGCCGGCGGCGAGTTCCGCCAGCGCGTCGGCCGTGTACGGGGAGCGCACCACGCCGGCCCGGACGTCCGGCTGCTCCCGGCGCAGGGTCCGGAACAGGGCCGCGACGGCCGCGACGGGTACGTCGGCGGCGAGGTGGAGGGCGAGGCGGCCCTGCCCGCGGCGCGCGCGCAGCAGGGCCGCGGCGAACCCGGTCAGGGCGACCGCCTCGGCCGCGAGGTCCTGCGGATCGGCGGGGATCCAGAGCACGTCCGCGGCGTCGGAGCCCGCGAGCAGGGCCGGCCAGTCGTGTGGGGTGCTCGCGTCGACGGTCAGCACGGCGGCCGGCGGCGCGGCCGCGGGCAGTGGCGCCGCCCGCCAGTGCGGTGCGAACCAGACCACCTCGGCCGGCGGCTCCTCGGCGGGCGGCTCTTCGGCGGGAGCGGCCTGCGCCCCCTGCGCCGCCGGGGCGGCCGGGGCCGGTACGGGGCCCGCCACCGGCTCGAACTCCCGCAGGTGCTCGGCCAGGGCCGCGAAGGTGTTGTGCTCGAACAGCAGCGTCGGCGAGAAGTCCCGGCCGAACGCGCCCTCCAGGTCCGCGGCGATGCCCAGCAGGGCCGAGGAGTCCAGGCCCAGCTCGTAGAAGCCCGCCTCCTCGTCGAACTCCGCCCGGTCGAGGCGGTCGGTGAGCAGCCGGCGCACGACCTCCTCGCCCGACTCCCGGGCCGGCGCGGCGGCCTCCAGCCGGGTGATCGCGGCCTCGTCCCGGACCCGCTTGGACGTCAGGCCCCGCAGCCAGAGCCGCAGCTGCCCGTGCTCGTCGTGGAAGCGCAGGTCACAGGTGGTCAGGTCGCCGTCCGCACCGGCCGGGCGCGGCGGCGCCGCGACCACCAGGGAGCGCGTCCCGAGCGGGCCGCGGGCGCGGAACGACTCGATCAGCATCGGGATGTACGGCCGCGCGCCGCCGGCCACGTCCGCGGTGGCGAACACCGTCGGCAGCAGCGTCGAGGAGTCCAGTCCGGCCGGGTGCAGGTGGAAGTACTCGGCGTAGTCCGCGGCCTGCGGGCTCAGCGAGAGGTCCGCCAGCATCTCCCCGGCCCCGACGTACAGGGTGCCGCGGGCCCGCATGAAGTCCCCGTGCTCGATGCCGGTGCGCCGCACGGTCGCGTACAGCTCCGACATGTCGACGGTGCGGGTGGCCCGCGCGCGCAGCGCGGCCAGGTCCGTCGACTCCGCGGGGAACGGCAGGTCGAGCAGGAGCCGGCAGTCGAACAGCGGCTCCACCTCGCCCGACGGCCGCCGGGTGCCGGTGGCCGACACCCGGTAGCCGTCACCCTCGGCGGTGAACCGGATCGTCACCTCGGTGTCGAAGTCCGGTCCGGCCGCCGCCGGGTTGCGGAACAGCAGCCGGCGCAGCTCCACCCGCTCGGTGTCGACCCCGTGGGCCAGCAGGATGCGGTAGATCATGTCGAGGAACGACACGCCGGGCAGGATGCGCGTGCCGTGCACCCGGTGGTCGCGCAGCACCGGGTCGGCCCCTCGCACCACCACGGTGCAGGTCAGGCCATCCAACGCGATCATTACTTTCCTCCCGGCACGGACTGGAACTGGAGCTCGAAGAACGGCGCCGGCACTGCGGGCCCGGACGCCGGGGCGGTCGCGGGGGCGGACGCGGGGACGGACGCGGGGGCCGCCGGCTGCGCCGCCCGGTCGAACCAGAACCACCGCCGCCGGTAGCGGGGCGGATCCAGCGGCGTCCGCGACGGTACGTGCCCGGCCGGCGCCTGGCGCACCACCAGGTGCGCGTTGGTGCCGCCGAACCCGAACGAGCTGACGGCGGCCCGGCGGACGCCCTCGTGGCCCTCGAACGGCCGCAGCTCCCGGACCGGGAACAGCGGCGACTCGTCGAACCGGAAGCGCCGGTTGAGCGTCGCGCAGTGCAGCGTGGGCGGCAGCTGCGCGTGGTGGACGGAGAGCACGACCTTGATCAGTCCGGCGATGCCGGCCGCGCTCAGGGTGTGGCCGATGTTGGTCTTCACGCTGCCGACGCCGCAGAAGCCGATCTCGTCGGTGGCGCCGCGGAAGGCCTCGGTGAGCGCCTTCAGCTCCATCGGGTCACCGATCATCGTGCCGGTGCCGTGCGCCTCCACGTAGCCGATCTGCGTCGGACGGACGCCCGCGTCCGCCAGCGCCCGCTCGATCACCTCCCGCTGCGCGCGGGGGTTCGGCGTGGTGATGCCCATGGTGCGGCCGTCGTTGTTGACGGCCCCGCCCTCGATCACCGCGTAGACCCGGTCGCCGTCCCGCTCGGCGTCGGCCAGCCGCTTGAGCAGCAGCATGCCCGCGCCCTCGCCGAGGACGATGCCGTCGGCCCGCTCGTCGAAGGTGTGGCAGCGGCCGGTCGGCGACAGCGCGCCGGCCTCGCTCATGCCGATGAACGGCACCTCGTCGAGGAGGATCTCCGCACCGCCGGCGAACGCCAGGTCGGACTCCCCGCTCCGCAGGCTCTGCGCGGCCAGGTGCACCGCGACCAGCGCCGAGGAGCAGGCCGAGTCGACCACCACGGACGGGCCGCGCAGGTCGAGGAAGTGGGACAGCTGGGCGGCGATGAAGTTCTGCGCCACCCCGCTGATCGCCTGCGGTCCGCCCGAGCCGTGGTGCGCACCGAAGTTGGCCGCCCGGGCGCCCGCGAAGACGCCCACCCGCCGGCCGCCGACGTCGGCGGCGGTCAGCCCGGCGTCCGCCAGGCACTCCGCGCCGGTCTCCAGGACCTGGCGGACCAGCGGATCGAGGTGCGCGGCGCCCGCCGGGTCCAGCCGGAAGTACTCCGGGTCGAACTGCTCGATGCCCTCCAGGAAGCCGCCCCACTTGCTGATGGTGGTGCCGGGCTCCTGGACGGGGCGCCAGAACCGCTCCTGGTCCCAGCGGGACGCCGGCACCTCGGTCACCGAGTCAGTCCCGGACGCCAGGTTCCGCCAGAACGAGGCCTGGTCGGGCGCACCGGGGAAGTGGGCGGCGATCCCGATGACGGCGATGCCGTCCCGCGGCGCCGCCGCCGTCCGGGCGGCCCCGGACGACTCGGCGGAGGCTGTCACCTCGGCACGCTCGGGCACCTCGGCGCAAGCAGGCGCCTCGGCACCCGCGGGCACCTCGGCGGACGTCGGCACCGCCAAGGACACCCGCGCCGCCGCGGCGGGGAGGTCCGGGACCTGGTCCCGCAGCGCCTCCGCGAGCAGTGCCACGGTGGGGTTCTCCAGCACCGCCGACGGCTCGGCGACTACCCCGAGCTCCCGCTCCAGGGCGGCCAGGATCTGGGCGATCATGATCGAGTCCACCCCGAGGTCGGCGAAGTCGGCGCCCGGCTCCACCTGCGCGGGATCCATCCGCAGCGTCCCCGCGATCACCTCGGTCAGCCGCCGGACCAGGTCCTCCCCGGCCCGGCCGGACGGCGCCACCGCGGTCGCGGCGGCCCCGGACGGCCCGGCGGGGGCGGCGTTCCCGCCCCGAGCGGCCTCCGGCCGGCCGGGCGCCGGCACCGCGAGCAGCGCGCCGGCGTCGAACCGCCCGCCGTCCACCACGCAGGGCAGCACGACCGGCTCCGCGGCGGCCATCGCCCGGTCCAGCAGGTCCAGTCCGACCTCCGGCTCGACGGCCCGCAGGCCGAGGCCGCGGTACGCCGCGGTGTCGACCTCGGGCATGCCCGCCGACCGCCAGCTCGGCCACTGGACGGAGCGCACGAGCGGCCCGCCTGTCGCGGCCCGGTACTCGGCGAGGCGGTCCAGCGCGGAGTTGGCCAGCGCGTAGTCGCTCATGCCGACCGCCAGCGCGGGCACCTGCCCGGCGACGGACGAGTACAGCACGACGAACCGCAGCGGGTCCTGCGCACACGCGTCCAGCAGGCCCTGGAGCCCCGTCGTCTTGGGTTCGAGCACCCGGCTGACGTCGGCCATCCGCTTGCCGATGAAGGCCGGGTCGGTCATCACCCCGAGGCCGGCGCAGTGCACGATCCCGGCGATCGGGCCCAGCTCGCGCCGGGCGCGGTCGATCACCTCGCCGATCCGCTCCGGCGGGGCGCTCTCGACCACCACCCGGACGCCCGGGCGGTCGAGCGCCGCGAGGTCCCGCAGGCGGGCCGCCAGGGCGGGATCGGTGGCCGGGTCGGCCAGCAGGGCCGGCCAGGCGGCCCGCTCGGGCAGCTCGGTGCGGCCGAGCAGGACGAGCCGGTCGGCGCCCCGGTCGAGCAGCCGGGCCGCCACCAGCCGGCCGAGGGCGCCCGTCCCGCCGGTGATCACCACCGTCCGCCCGGCCAGGTCCGCGGACCAGTCGGTGCCCGGCGCGGCCTCGGCGGCCTCCCGCAGCACCGGCGTGTGCCGCACGCCGCCGCGCACGCAGACCTCGGTCACCGGGTCGGTCGCGCCGAGTTCGGCCGCGACCGCCGCCCGCAGCGCGGCCGGCTCCAGGGAGTCGACGTCGAGCGTGCGGGCGAGGATCCCGCGGTACTCGGCGGTGAGCATCCGGACCAGGCCCGCGAGCCCGGCACCCCGCAGGGTGGGCCGCTCGGCGCGGAACGTGGTCAGGCCGTGCGTCAGGTGGAGGTAGGCGAAACCTCCGGCCCGGTGGGCCGCGACCAGCTCGCGCAGGAGCGCGATCCGGGCCGGGTCGGCCGCCACCACGTCGGTGGGCACGGTCGACACGTCGACCAGGTCGACGACCGCCCCGACCCGGCCGAGCGCGGCCGCGAGCTTCGCGCCGGCGGCCTCGTCGTCGCCGTCCAGCCGGAGCAGCTCGGCCGCCGGGCCGAACGCGGCCCGGGCCAGCGGCTCGGTCTCGGCGCTCACCAACGCCACGATCCCGCCCGGCAGTTCGGCCCCGGGCAGCGGCGCGGCCACCCAGTCCTTCACCAGCAGCAGCGAGGACGGCGCGTCCGGCTGCCGCACCGGCTCGGGCGCGGTGCCGCCCGCCAGCCAGTGCCGTACGCGGGCGAACGGGTAGGTCGGCAGGGACACCAGCGGCGGCCGGTCGGCGCGCAGCGCGCTCCAGTCGATGTCGGCGCCGTCCTGCCAGAGCCGGGCGATCCGGTCGAGCCGGCCCTCGCGGACCAGCCGCGCCAGGTAGCTCGCGCCCTCCGGCTCGGCGAGCCAGGCGTGGTCCCCGGCGGTGCCGCCGCCGGCGGGGCCGCCGTCGAGGAAGGCGGCCAGCAGCTCGCGCAGCTGCGCCGTCGACCCGGCGACCACGGCCAGCCGCACCGCCATCGGCACCCGCCCGACCTGGGAGGTGAAGGCGAGCGAGGACAGCGACGGCGCCGAGCCCTCGGGCAGGCCGTCCAGGTGCGCCACGGTCGCGGCCGCGTACCGGCGCAGCGCGTCCTCGGTCCGGGCGGAGAGCACGAACACCTCTTGTTCCGCCGCGGGCCCGGTCGCGGTGGCGGGCGGCGCGGTCGGCGGCTCCTCCAGCACGACATGCGCGTTGACGCCGCCGAAGCCGAAGGAGCTCACCCCGGCGCGCAGCGGCAGCGGCGCGCCGACGGCGTCCACGGGTTCCCACGGGGTCGCGGCGCCGACCGGCTCGAACGGCGTGCCGTCGAGGTCGATCAGCGGGTTGAGCGTGCGCAGGTGGAGGGTCGGCGGCAGGGTCCGGTGCCGCATCGCCAGGACCACCTTGATCACTCCGGCGATGCCGGCGGCGGGCTCCAGGTGGCCGATGTTGCTCTTCACCGTCCCGATGCCGCAGGCGGTGGCCGGGCCGGTGGCGAGCGCGCGGTGGGCCCGGGTCAGGCCGTCGATCTCCACCGGGTCGCCGAGCGGGGTGCCGGTGCCGTGCAGTTCGACGTAGGACACCGTCTCGATCGGCACGCCGGCGTCGCGGTAGGCGTCCACCAGCAGGTCGGCCTGGGCCAGCGGGTTCGGCGCGGTCAGCGAGGACGCGTGTCCGCCGTGGTTGACGGCGCTTCCCCGGATGACTGCGTGCACCCGGTCGCCGTCGGCGAGCGCGCGGGCGAGCGGCTTCAGCACCAGCACGCCCACGCCCTCCCCCTTGACGTAGCCGTCGGCCGCCGCGTCCAGCGCCTTGCACCGGCCGTCCGGCGAGAGCACGCCGAGCTGGTTGCCCGCGACCACGGTCTGCGGCGAGAGCACCAGGCTCACCCCGCCGGCGATGGCCAGGTCGCTCTCCCCGGACCGCAGGGCGCGGACGGCGCGGTGCAGCGCCACCAGCGAGCTGGAGCAGGCGGTGTCGATGCTCTCGCTCGGGCCGCGCAGGTCCAGCAGGTACGAGATGCGGTTGGCCAGCATCGTCCGCGCCAGCCCGGTGCCGGCGTGGGCGTTGACCTGCCCGCCGCCCATCACCATCGCCTCGTAGTCGTTGAACTGCACGCCCGCGAAGACGCACACCCGGCGCCCGGCGAGCCGGTCCGCCCGGCAGCCGGCGTCCTCCAGCGCCGCCCAGGTGTGTTCCAGGAACAGCCGGTGCTGGGGGTCGATCACCTCGGCCTCGGCCGGCGAGATCTTGAAGAACCGCGCGTCGAAGCGGTCGACGTCGTCGAGGAAGCCGCCCCACCGGGCGGTGCCGCCGAAGCGCCGGGACACCTCCCGCCAGTCCCAGCGGTCGGCGGGGGTCTCGGTCACGAGGTCCCGTCCGTCCGCGAGGTGGTGCCAGAACCCGTCCAGGTCGGCCGAGCCCGGGAACCGCCCGGCCATGCCGACGACGGCGATCGCGTCGTCCTCGGCCGGTGCCGCCTCCCGCACCGCGGAGGCGACGGCCTCCGGGCGCGGTGCCGCGGCGGCCGGGACGGCTGCGGGTGCGGCGGGCGCCACGGGCGCGGCGGGCCGGCCCAGTCCCGGGTACTCCTCGGCGAGGTGCCGGGCGAGCTTGCCGATGGTGTTCGCACCGAACAGCGTCGTGGTCGGAACCGACACGCCGTAGCGCTCCTCGATCGCGGCGGACAGCGACTGGAGACCGAAGGAGTCCAGCCCGTACTCGCCGAAACCGGCCTGCGGGTCGAGCGCCGCCGGCGCCAGGCCCAGGTTCTCCGCGATCATCTCCCGGAGCCGGTCCGCCAGTTCACCCGCGGCGTCGACCCCCACCGACCGGACCACCGGTACGGCGGCCGGCACCACGGCCGGCTCGACGACCGGCACCACGGTCGGCACCACGGTCGGCTCGGCCGGGCGCAGGACCTCGCGGGTCCGCATCGACGCGACCTGCTCGCGCATCCGCTCCGGCTCCCCCGGCAGCACGGCCACCTGGGGCCGGCCCAGGCGCAGCACCACGTCGAGCAGCCGCTCGCCCTCCTCGGCCTCCAGGTAGCGGAAGCCGGTGGCGGCGAGGTAGCGGCTCTCGTCCTCCGGGTCCACGTGCATGCCGCCGTCGCGCCACATCGGCCAGTCGATCGAGACGGTGCGCCCGCTGCGGCCGCCCGCCGTGCGCAGCGCCTCGCGCTCCTCGGCGAAGCCGTCCAGGAAGCGGGCGCCCACCGCGTAGTCGACCAGGCCGTAGTCACCGAGCTGGCCCGCGAGCGAGGAGTACAGCACGAAGAGGTCCAGCGGCTCGCCCGCGGTCACCTCGTCGAGCACCCTGGTGCCCTCGAAGCGCGCCCGCAGGTGCGTGCGGAACTCCGCGACGTCCTTGCCGGGCAGCGGCGTGCGGGAGGCGGTGGCGGCCAGGTGGAAGACGCCGTTCAGCGCGCCCCACTGCTCCCTGACGGCGGCGACGACCGCCGCCATGGCGGCCCGGTCCTCGACCGCGGCCCGGAAGTACCGCACCTCGCCGAGCGTGCGCAGCTCGGCGAGCTCCGCGGCCCGGTCCGCCTCCGGCGACCGGCCGGTGAGGGCCACCTTGGCCCCGCGGGCCAGCAGGGTGCGGGCGAGCAGCAGGCCGAGCCCGCCGGTGCCGCCGGTGACCAGGTGGACGCCGCCCGGGCGCAGCGGGGACGGCTGCGCGGGCCGCGGGGCGATCTCGGTCAGCAGCCGGACCGCCCGGCCGGTCTCCGCGAGGCGGACGGCGGCTCCGGAGAGCCGCTCGGCCGCGACCTCGGCGAGCAGCGCGGCCTGGCCGACCCGGCCGGCCACCCGCACCACGCAGACGGCCATGCCGGGCAGGGCGGCCCGCAGCGAGGCCTCGAAGCCGCCCCACGCCTCCGCCATGGCGCCCTCGGGCACCAGGACCTGGAGCCGCGCCGGGGCCCGGGAGGCCATCAGCGCGCGGGCGAGCAGGAACACCGACTCGGTGCCGAGGTCCGCGCGGTCCGGGGTGAGCAGCGGCCACTGGTGCACGATGCGGTCGGCCGGGACGGCCAGCAGCCGGGCGTAGTCCTCGGGCTCGGCGGGGCGGATCGTGACGGTGTCGCCGTCCTCGGCGTACCTGGTGCCGGCCCGGACGTGCACGGCGCCGGGGACCGGCAGGTCACCGAAGACCAGCACCCGGTCGGTGCGCGGCACGGCCGGCGGCACGGGCTCGGCCGCCCACTCCGCCGCGAACAGGCTGACCGGCGCGGCCGGTTCGGCCACCGGCGCCGGGGCGCCGTCGGTGAACCAGTGCCGCTCGGCGGCGAAGGGGTAGCCGGGCAGGGAGCGCAGCGCCGGTGTCCCGGTCCGCCGGGCGGCCCAGTCGACGGTCGCGCCGCGCACCCAGGCGGCGGCCGCCGCCTCGTCGTCACCGTGGCCGTCGAAGGGCTCGGGGTCGGTGCCCCGCTCGACGCGGCCGAGGTGCAGGCCCGCGGTGTCCCCGGCGAGGAACCGCCGCAGGGTGGCGAGCGCGTGGTCGGCCGAACCGGTGACGAATGCCAGGCGTTCGGCGTGCAGGGCGCGGCCGCTCTGCAGGGTGTGCGCGGTCGCGGCGAGGTCCGGCGTCCAGCTCTCCGGCCTGTCCAGGAACGCCCGCGCGTGGGCGCGCAGCCGCTCCCCGTCGCGCGCGGAGAAGGTGAGGACGACCGGGGCGGTGGCCGCGGCCGGCTCGTCGTCGGCGCGGTACTCCTCCAGGACGACGTGGGCGTTGACCCCGCCGTAGCCGAACGAGCTCACGCCCGCGCGGCGCGGCACGTCGGGGGCCGACGGCAGCCAGTCGCGGCCGGCCGCGGCGACCTCGAACGGGGTCCCGGCGAGCGCCAGGTGGGGGTTGGGCCGCGGCCCGTGCGGGTCGCCGGTGATCCGGCCGTGCCGCATCGACAGCAGCACCCGCAGGACGGCGGCGATGCCGGCGGCCGGTTCGAGGTGCCCGATGGTGTTCTTGAGCGCGCCGAGGGCGCAGTGCGGCGCCGAGGGCGCCGGGTGGCCCCAGTCGCGGTAGAGCTCCGCGAAGGCCTGGCGCAGTCCGTTGGTCTCGGCGGGGTCGCCGATGACCGTCCCGGTGCCGTGCGTCTCGATGTAGCCGACGGTCGCCGGATCGACGCCGGCGGCGCGGTGCGCCTTGACGATGACCTCGGCCTGGGCGCGCGGGTTGGGCGCCGTCAGCGAGTTGGACCGCCCGCCGTGGTTGACGGCGGTGCCGCGCAGCACCGCGAGGACGGGGTTGCCGTCGGCGCGGGCCCGGCTGAGCCGCTTGAGCACGACGGCTCCGACGCCCTCGCCGCGCACGTAGCCGGCGGCGTCGTCGTCGAAGGCCCGGCCGACGCCGTCCGGGCTGAGCATCCCGGCCCGTTCGAGGGAGGCGAAGGTCACCGGCGACAGCATCAGGCTGACGCCGCCCGCGATGACGGTGTCGCAGTGCCCGAGGTACAGGGCCTCGGCCGCGCGGTGCAGGGCGACCAGCGAGCTGGAGCAGGCGGTGTCCACGGGCTCGCTGGGGCCGCGCAGGTCGAGGTGGTAGGAGACCCGGTTGGCCAGCATGGACGGGGTCAGGCCGGTCGACGCGTAGGCGTCGGTGGCGGTGCCGGAGCGCTGGACCAGCTCGGCGTACTCGGAGGAACCGACGCCGACGAACAGGCCGGTGTCGGTGCCGGCGAGGGAGGTCGGGTCGATGCCGGCGTCCTCCAGGGCCGTCCACACGGTGCGCAGCAGCAGGCGCTGGCGGGGGTCCATCCAACGGGCCTCGCGCGGGGAGATGCCGAAGAACAGCGGGTCGAACCGGTCGATGTCCGGCATGAAGCCGGCCCGGGTGATCCGGGTCCGGTCGGGGTGCAGCGCCGGGTCGCCGTGGTGGGCGCGGGCGTCCCAGCGGTCCTCGGGCACCTTCTCGAAGAGGTCGCCGCCGCGCTGCAGGTTGGCCCAGAACGCGTCCAGGTCGGCGGACCCGGGCAGGGTCCCGGCCATGCCCACGATCACCACCGGGTCGTCCTCGGCCGGGGTGACCGCGACCGGCGCCTCGACCGCGACGGCCGGGGCGGCCAAGGCGGCCGGGGCCTCCGCCGGGGCGGGCCGGTCCGCGTCGGGGAGAGCGTCCGGGTACTCGCGCGCCAGCCAGGCGGCGAGTTCCTTCGGGGTGGGGGTGGCCAGCAGCTGGTCCGGGCCGACCGGCACCGCGAAGGCCTCGGAGACCTCGCCGGCCAGCCGGACCAGGCTCAGCGAGTCCAGGCCGTGGTCGTGGAAGGAGCCGGCCGGGTCGAGGTCGGCCACCGGGTAGCCGCTGACGTCGCCCAGCAGGCGCAGCACCGCGGCCAGCACCCGGGTGCCGTCCGCCGCGGCCGTCCGGGCGGCCGGAGCGGCGGAGGCGGTCGGGGCGACCGCGTCGATCCAGCAGTGGGTCCGCGCGAACGGGTACCCCGGCAGCGACAGCGGCCGGACCGCGCCCTGGTGGGCGCCCGCCCAGTCGAACGCCTCGCCGGCGGCCCAGCGGCGCGCGGTGTCCTCGGCGTCGGCGGACGGCACGGTGGCGGGGCCGGGCTCCGCGGTCGCGACGCCGGTGTACCCGCCCGGGCGCCCGGCGAGGAAGCCCGCCAGCGCGTCCGCGAACGCCTCCGCCGAGGAGGCGACGACGGCGAGGCGGTGCGCCTGGGCCTCCCGCCCGACCTGGAGGGTGTACGCCAGCCGGCCGAGGTCGACCCCGGCTCCGGCGCCGGCCGACCGGGTGGCCAGCTCGCGCAGCGTCGTCCCGCCGTGCACGGCCCCCGGGCGCACCGCGTCGGTGCGACCGATCAGCCGCACGATGGTGGCCGGGTCGAGGCCGAGCTCGTCGAGCGGCTCGTCCACCGCCGTGACGGGCACGCCCGCCGCGGCCGCGAGGTCCGCCACGTCGACGGCCGGGCGCGCGGCGCGCAGCCAGGCCAGCGTCCGCTCGGCGACCCGGCGCAGGCCCTCCTCGTCCCGGGCCGAGAGCGGGAGGACGGCCGGGCCCGCCGGGGCGGCGACCGGTGCGTCCTGCCGGTACTCCTCCACCACGAGGTGGGCGTTGGAGCCGCCCGCGCCGAAGGCGCTGACGCCCGCGCGCAGCGGCCCGGGGCCGGTCCACGGCGCGAGGTCGCGCTGGACCCGGAACGGCACCCGGTTCCAGTCGACGGCCGGGTTGAGCCGGTCCGCGTGCAGGGAGGGCGCCAGTTCACGGGCCCTCAGCTGCAGCAGGACCTTGGTGAGCGCGGCGATGCCCGCCGCCGACTCCAGGTGCCCGAGGTTGGACTTCACCGAACCGAGGGCGATCGAGCCGGCCGGCAGGTCGCCGAAGGCGCGGACCAGCCCGGCCACTTCGGCCGGGTCGCCGAGCGCCGTCCCGGTACCGTGCGCCTCCACGTACGAGACGCTGCCCGGTTCGACGCCGGCCTCGCGCAGCGTCTCGGCGACGACCTCGGCCTGGGCGGCGGGGCTGGGCACGGCGAACCCGCCGGTCTTGCCGCCGTGGTTGAGGGCGCTGGCCAGGATGACGCCGAGGATCCGGTCGCCGTCGCGCTCCGCCGCGGCCAGCGGCTTGAGCAGGACGGCGCCGACGCCCTCTCCGGGCACCATGCCGTCGCCGTCGGCCGCGAAGCTGCGGCACCGTCCGCTGTCGCCGGTGAAGCCGCCTACCGCGAGCTGGCGGTACTTGCGCGGGTGCGGGGCGAGGTTGACGCCGCCGGCGAGCGCGTAGTCCGCCCGGCCGGCCACCAGGGCCTCGCAGGCGAGGTGGATGGCGGTCAGCGAGGAGGAACACATGGTGTCGACGGCCAGGCTGGGGCCGTGCAGGTCGAGGACGTAGGAGACCCGGTTGGCGATGGAGGAGTACCCCATGCCGCCCGCGAGGCCGCGCTCGTCCTCGAACAGCTGGTAGTGGCCGTACATGACGCCCACGTAGACGCCCACCCGGCTGCCGCGCAGCCGGGTGCGCGGGTAGCCGGCGTCCTCCAGGGCGTGCCAGGAGGTCTGCAGGAACAGCCGCTCCTGCGGGTCGGTCAGCTCGGCCTCGCGCAGTGACATCTGGAAGAAGCGCGGGTCGAACTCGTCGATGCCGTCGAGGAATCCGCCCCAGCGGCTGACCGGTCGGCCGTCGGCCGAGGTCAGCGTGCGGTGGTCCCAGCGCTCCGACGGCACCTCGCGCACGCAGTCGCGGCCGGCCCGCAGGTTCTCCCAGTACGCCTCGGTGTCGTCGGCGAGCGGGTAGCGGCCCGCGACGCCGATGATCGCGATGCGGTGGTCCGCCTCCGGGCGCGGCGCGGCCTGCGGCCGGGACGCCGCCACCACGGCGGGGGCGGCGGCGGGGGCGGGCTGCTCGGGGAGCAGCGCGCGGACGGCGGCGGGGTGGCGCTCCACCAGGTAGTCGGCGACCTCGCGGATCGTCGGGTACTCGAACAGCAGGGTCGCGGGCAGTTCGCCGGTCCGCTCGGCCAGCAGGTCCGCGATCCGGGGCACGGTCAGCGAGTCGACGCCGAAGTTCTCGTAGGTCTCGTCGAGCCAGAGCCGCTCGCGCGGAACCTGGAGGATCTCGACGAAGGCGTCCTTGACGTACTCCCGGGCCGCCTCGGTCAGCGCGTCGGCGTCCCCGTCGGCCGGGGTGCCCGGGCCGGCGGTCGCGGTCGCGGGGGCCGGGGCGGCGGTGACCGCCGGCGCGGTGGCCCGCGGCGCACCCTCCGCCGCCGTCTCGGCGACGACCACGTGCTGGCTCAGCCCCTCGTCGGCGGGCAGGGCCCGGCTGCGGGCGAAGCCGGCCAGCGCGAGGGCCCGGCGCCAGCCGGGGGCGGAGAGCAACGGCGAGCCGGGCAGCCGCAGTTCGGCGTCCTGGTGGAGCCACCAGCCGTCCAACAGCCCGAAGGTGAGGGTCGCGGTCATGACGTTGCTGCTGGCCTCGTTGAGCACCAGGCGGCCGCCCGGCCTGAGCAGCAGGTTGACGGCGCGCAGGGTGGCGAGCAGGTCGGTCGTGGCGTGCAGCACGTTGGCGGCGACGACCAGGTCGACGCTGCCGGGCTGGAAGCCCTGCGCGACCGGGTCGCGCGAGATGTCGAGCTGCTCGAAGCGGACGTACGGGTGCTCGGCGGCGAACCGCTGCCGGCCGTGCTGTAGGAAGGCCCGGGAGATGTCGGTGTAGACGTAGCTCACGTCGACGCCGGAGGCGGACAGCGCGGGCAGGACGCCGGCGGTGGTGCCGCCGGTGCCCGCCCCGATCTCGACGACCGTCAGCCGGCCGCGGTGCCCGTCCAGCTGGTCGCGGACGGCCCCGACCACGAGCTCGTTGGCCCGGTCGACGACCGGGCTGCCCCGGTAGGCGCCCTCGACGAGCGCGGTCGAGCCGCCCGGGAACATCACGTCGGTCGCGCGGACGGTGCCGCGCATGACGCCGAAGAGGTTGTGCATGCAGGGCCTGAGCAGCCGGTCGAAGCGGTTCAGCGCCGTCTTCTGCTCGCACAGCTCGACCAGGTCGCCCTCCGGGTCGGCGCCCACCGGGCGCCCGGTGGGGGCGAGCCGCCCGCCACTGTCGCGCAGGAAGCCGGCCTCGGTGAGCTGGCGCAGGAGCTCGGCGAAGAGCCGGCCGTGCGCGGGTACGACGCCCAGCCGCTCGGTGAGCGCCGCGGGGGTCCACCGCTCGGCCTCGGTCAGGAAGACGCCCTCCTGGCGGAACAGGGTCCACAGCCAGCCGAGCATGATCTCGTCCAGGCGGGCGTCGTCGTCCTCGGTGAGCAGCCGCTCGACCGGCCGGAGCGCCGCGAGGGACGGCACCAGCGACACGTCGTCGGCTGGGGTGCCGGGCGCGGCGGTCTCCTGCTCGACGCCGACCGCGGCCAGCGCGGAGGCGTCGGCCTTGACGACGACGACCTGTCGGTCCGGGCGTCCCAGCACGCTGTGCACGGCCGCCATCCCTTCCTCCGGGGTGATCGAGTGGATGCCGGTGGCCGCCAGGCGGGCCCGGTGGCGCTCGTCCGCGACGATGCCGACCGTCCCCCAGTAGCCCCAGTTGATGACTGCGACGCTGGCCCGAAGCACCCCGTCGAGGTGGTGGGCGAAGGCGTCCTCGAAGGTCGAGCCGGCCGCGTAGTTCCCCTGCCCGGCGCTGCCGGAGAGCGCCACCGCCGAGGAGAAGAAGAGGACGAAGTCCAGGTCGGACGCGTCGGCGAGCGCCGCGTGCAGGGCGACCGAGGTGCGGGTCTTGGCGGCGAGGACGTCCTGGAAGGTGTCCTCCGTCATGGTGGCGACGGTCTGGTCGCGCAGCACGATGGTCGCGTGGAAGACGCCGTGCAGGGCGCCGTGCCGGGCGCGGGTGCGGGCGACCGCCTCGCGCAGGGCCCGCGGGTCCGTCGCGTCGGCCCGCTCGTAGGAGACCAGCTCGCCGCCGGGGTCGATGGCGCGCAGCCGGGCGCGGCGCCCGGCGTCCAGCTCGCTGCGGCCGAGCAGCACGACCTTCGCCCGGTGGCGCCGGACGAGCCAGTCGGCCAGTTCGAGTCCGATGCCCCCGGCGCCGCCGAGGACCAGGTAGACGCCGTCGCGGCGGATCCGCTCCTGCGGGGGCGTGGGCGCGGCGGCGACGAGCCGGCGGCGGTGGAACACGCCGCCGCGCAGCGCGTACGGGCCGCCGGCCGGCACCCGGAGCAGGTCGGCGGTCGGCGCGTCGGCGGACGACCGGTCGACGACGGCCACTCGCCAGCGCGGGTGCTCCTGGGCCAGTGACAGGGCGAGCCCGTGCAGGCTCGCCGCGTACGGGTCGCGGACCGGCTCGTCGCCCGTGGTGAGCGCGTCCTCGGTGACGACGGTGATCCGGATCGGGGAGCCGAGCCGCTGCAGCACCTTGGCGAGCCGGAAGAGCGTCAGGACACCCCGGTCCTGGGCGGTTTCGAGCGCCTCGACGTCGTCGGTGCGCCCGCCCGCGGGGGCGACCAGGACGACGTGGTCGGGCCGGCCGCCGGCGTCCCGGACCTGCCTCGGGTCCAGCTCGGTGACCGTACCGGCCAGGCCCGCCCGCAGGGCCGCGGCGAGCGCGGCGTGCTCCGGGCCGCGGACCAGCCAGGTGGTGCCCCCGGCGGGGGCCTGGCCCGGCTCGGCCACCGGTGCCCAGCTCGGGACGAACATCAGCTCGTCGGGCGACACCGGTGCGGCCTGCGGCGCGGGCGCCTGCGGGGCGGCGGTGGGCGCGGCGCTCCCGGCGGGCCGCAGCGACAGGTCCCGCAGCCGGACCCGGACCTCACCGGTGTCGTCGGTCAGGGTCAGGTCGTAGCGGTCGGCGCCGACGGCCCGCACATGGGCGTACCCGAGCTCCGACACCGGGGCGAACACCTCGGCGGCCGTGAGGGCGAACGGCACCATGGCGGAGCCGGCCGTGCGGTCGCGCAGGACGGCGAACGCGTGCAGCGCGCCGTCCACCACCGAGGGGTGCAGGGCGCAGCCGGCGAACCGGGCGGCCTCCGCGGGGACGCGCAGGCGCACCAGGGCCTCGCCCTCGCCCGACGCGATCCACTCGACGGTCCGCAGGGCGGGGCCGTAGAGCAGCCCGGCGGCCGCGAGGTCGGCGTAGAGGTCCGCGCCCTGGTGGAGCCGGGTCAGCCGGGCCTTCAGGGCCTCGACCGGGACGGCCCCGGGCCGCGGTTCGGCCAGCTGGGCGAGCCGCCCTTCGGCGAGCAACTCATCGGCGTCGCCGAGGAGTTCGAACTCCAGGCCGACGCGGCCGCGGCGCAGCCGCAGACGGGCCGTGCGCTCGGCGCCGGCCACCGTGAACGGCCGCAGCCACCGGACGCCGTCGAGCCGGACGGGCTGCGCGAGGCCGGCCGCCTCGGCGGCCGCGCGGGCCATCTCCAGGATGGCCGCGGCGGGCAGCAGCCGGATCTCGCCGACGCGGTGCCCGTCGATGAGCGGGTGCTCGGGGCCGAAGACGGCCCGGTGGGTCAGACCGTCGAGGCTGTCGGCCGGGTCGACCCCGTCCAGCAGCGGGTGGACGGGGCCCGACACCGCCGTGCGGGCGGGCGGCGACCAGATGGTGTCGGTCAGCCAGCAGCGCAGCTCCTCGAACGGGTAGCCGGGCAGCGGCACGCGCCGCCCGCTGCCCCGGGGCCAGGTGATCCTGGCGCCGGCGACCCAGGCAGCGGCGAGCTCGGCGGGGTCGTCGCCGGCGGGCGCCGCGGCCCGGGCCGAAGCCCGGCCGCGCGCGCTGCCGTTCCAGACGCCGGACAGCGCGTCCCCGCGCAGCCCGGCCACCAGCTCCTCGGCGGTGGCGGCGAGCACGACCATCCGGTCCGCCCACTCCTCGCGCCCGGCCTGCAGGGTGAACGCCACGTCCGCGAGGTCGTACCGCCCCCGCTCCACGGCGTCCGCGAGCTGCGCGGCCAGCACGGGCAGGCGCTCCGGCGCCCGGGCCGACAGCGGGAACAGCCAGGGGCCGGCCTGGCCGGCCGACGGCCGCGCGGCCGACGGGTCGGCGACGTACTCCTCGACGACCAGGTGGGCGTTGGCACCGCCCGCGCCGAAGGAGCTGATGCCCGCCCGGCGGGGCCGGCCGTCCTGCCGGGGCCAGGGGGCGAGCTCGCGCTGCACCCGCAGCGGGGTCGAGTCGAAGTCGATGTTCGGGTTCGGCGGGTCCGCGTGGAGCGAGGGCACCAGCTCGCCGTGCTGCATCTGCAGCAGCACCTTGCTGAGCCCGGCCATGCCGGAGGCGGACTCCAGGTGCCCGATGTTGGACTTGACCGAGCCGATCGGCAGGCTGCCCGGCGCCCGGTCGGAGCCGCCCAGGGCCAGGGCGAGGCCGCGGATCTCCACCGGGTCGCCGAGCGCGGTGCCGGTGCCGTGGGCCTCCAGGTAGCCGAGCGAGTCGGGGTCCACCCCGGCCTCGGCCAGCGCCTGGCTGACCAGCCCGCCCTGCATGACCGGGTTGGGCACGGTGAAGCCGTTGGTCCGGCCGCCGTGGTTGACGCTGGAGCCCAGGATGACGCCGTGGATGTGGTCGCCGTCCCGGACGGCGTCAGCGAGCGGGCGCAGCAGCACGGCGCCCACGCCCTCACCGGGCACGTAGCCGTCGCCGTCCGCGCCGAAGCTGCGGCACCGGCCGTCGCTGGAGGTGAAGCCGCCCTGGCCGAGGAAGCGGTACTTGTACGGGTGCACGTGGAGGTTGACGCCGCCCGCGACGGCGAACTCGGTGTCACCGGCGCGCAGGTCCCGCACCGCCAGGTGGATGGCCGTCAGCGAGGACGAGCACATGGTGTCCACGCCGAGGCTCGGGCCGGTCAGGCCCAGGGTGTACGAGACGCGGTTGGCGATCGACGCGTGCGAGGAGGCGCCGATCCGGCCGTCCTCGGCCTCGTGCAGCTGGTACAGCCCGTACATCGCGCCGACGTAGACACCGACGCGGCGGGAGCGCAGGTCCTCGCGGGTGCGGCCGGCGTTCTCCATGGCGTGCCAGGCGGCCTGGAGGAACAGCCGGTCCTGGGGGTCGATGATCTCGGCCTCGCGGGGCGAGATGCCGAAGAACAGCGGGTCGAAGCGGTCGATGCCGCGCAGGAAGCTGCCCCAGCGGCTGTACCGGGCGGCCTGGTCGGCGGGGGTGGCCTGGTCGTAGTCGCGCCAGTCCCAGCGGTCCGCGGGGATCTCGGTGACGAGGTCCCGGCCCGCCCGCAGGTTGGCCCAGAACTCCTCCGGGGTGTCCGACTCGGCGAACCGCGCGGCCACGCCCACGATGGCGATGGGCATCGGGCCGGCGGGGGCAGCCGGCGCGGACGCGGCGGCGACGGGGGCGGGGGTGGGGGTGGGGGTGGGGGCGGCCTCGACCGCCGGCACGGCCTCGGGCACCGGGGCGGCCTCCGGCGCGGGCGCCGCCGCCCGCGGGGCGAACCGGTCGCCGTACTGCCCGGCGAACCAGCCCGCGAGCGCCCGCAGGTTCTGGTACTCGAAGAACAGGGTCTTCGGCAGCGACCCGAAGTGGTCCTCCAGCCGCCGGGTCAGATCCATGATCAGCAGCGAGTCGATACCGAACTGCTCGAACGCGGTGTCCGCGTCGATCTCCTCCGGCGGGAAGTCGAACACCTCGGCCAACACGCCGCGCAGGAACTCCTCGACGGCGCCGGTCACCTCCGGCGACCGCCCGTCCGGCGCGGACGCGGCGGACTCGGCGGACTCGGCGGACGCGGCGGACTCGGCGGGCGCCGCCACCGACGGCAGGGCCGGGGCCGGTGCGTCGAGGACCTCCCGCAGCCGCGCCAGATGGCCGTGCGCGACCATCACGTGGTCCCCGTCGTGGCCCAGCGCGCGGTCGAACGCCTCCAGCGCCGCGGCGGTCGGCATCGCCACCAGCCCGACCTGACGGGCCATCCGGGCCGCGGTGGCCTCGTCGGCGTCGACGCGGATCCCGCCGTCCGCCCAGAGCGACCAGAGCACGGAGAGGCTGCGCCCGGGCCGGTCGCTCGCCCGGCGCCAGGCCGCGAAGGCGTCCAGGAAGCGGTTGGCGTAGGCGTAGTCGGTCTGTCCGGGGCTGCCGGCGGCGCCGGACATCGAGGAGAAGCAGACGAAGAACTCCAGCGGGTCGCCCGCGGTGGCCCGGTCGAGCTCGAGGGTGCCCGCGACCTTGGGCCCGAGCACGTCCGCGAACTGCTCGTCGGACTTGCGCACCAGCAGCGCGTCCCGGGTGGTCCCGGCGAGGTGCAGCACTCCGTGGATCGGGCCGAAGTCGGCGTGCACCCGCCCGACGAGCTCCGCGGCCGCACCGGGAGCGCCCAGGTCGGCCCGCAGGTAGTGGACGTCGAGCCCGGCGGCGCGCAGAGCGGAGAGGTCGGCCTCCGCCGAACGGCCGGTCAGCACGTAGCGGGCGCCCGCGCCCAGGTGGGCGAGGAGGTGGCGGCCCAGGGCGCCCGCGCCACCGGTCACCAGCACGGTGCCGCGCGGGGCGATCGGGGCGGCGGCCGGGGCGACCGGCTCCCAGCGGAGCACCTGTCGGCGCCCGGCGGTGTACCGGACGCGGAACTCGTGCGCGGCACCGGCCTCGGCCGCGACGGCGGCGGCGAGGTCGTCCGCCTCGACGGCCGCGACCCGGAACTCCGGGTGCTCGTTGGCGAGCGCGCGGGCGAAGCCGTCCAGGGCGTGCACCCGCGCGTCGTCGGCGCCGCCGGTCGGCCGCAGGACCTGGAGCACCCGGACCGGGCGCCCGGTCGGCCGCGCCGCCCAGGAGCGGAACAGCCGCAGCAGTCCGGGCAGCGGGTCACCGTCGGTGGTGCGGACGACGAGCAGGTCCTCGTCGCCCGCCAGGACGGCGTCCTCGGTGGTCCGCTCGGCGCCGGGCAGCTCGCCCTCGCCGAGCAGCCGCACCCGGGTCGGCCGGGCGGCGTCCGCTCCGGCGGGGGCGTCCTGCCACCGCTGGACGAGCAGGTGGGCGGCGGCCGGGCCGTCCAGCGCGGCGGCGCCGTCCAGGGCCCGGGTGACCACGGCGCGCAGCCGCACGGACACCCGGCCGTCGTCGTCGGCGAGCACCACGTCGTGGCCGGCCGGGGTCGCCACGGCGTGCACGTGGCCCCGCTCGGGCAGCGGCCCGAAGATGTCGACGCCGTCCAGGGCGAAGGGCAGCTCGCGCGCCCGGGGGGCCGACGGGTCCTGGTCGGTCCACAGGCAGGCCTGGAGCATGGCGTCGAGCAGCGACGGGTGCAGGGTGAAGCGGTCGAACGACTCGTCGGCGGCCGCCGGGACGGCCACCCGGGCCAGCGCCTCGCCCGGGGTGTGCCGCACCGACTCCAGGCCCTGGAGGCTCGGCCCGTAGCCGCCGCCGAGCGCGGCGAACACCGCGTAGCAGTCCTCGGCCGTGGACGTCCTGGGCAGGCGGGCGCGGATGACCTCCAGGTCGATCCGGGGCGCCGGCGCGGCCTCGTCGAAGCGCAGGGTGCCGGTCGAGCAGAGCACGCCGTCGGCCGTGCCGTCGACCCGCCGCAGCTCGTAGGCGACCCCGCCGTCGGCGGCCGGTTCGAGGTGCAGGCGCACCCGCACCGGCTCGTCCCGGACCAGCACGGGGCGGGCCCAGAGCACGTTCACGATGCCGGTGGCCCGGCCGTGCCCGCGCTCGGCGGCGGCGTCCACCGCGAACTCCAGCGCCGCGACGGCGGGCAGGATCCGGACCGTGCCCAGGGCGTGGTCGCGCAGGTAGAACTCGCCGCCGGTCAGCAGTCGTTCGGGGACGGCCCCGGCCAACGCCGCAGGCGGGTCGATCCAGAAGCCGCGGGTCGCCCGGGGCGGCTGCGGCAGCGAGAGCCGGGCCGGCCGGCGGCCCGCCGGGCGGGGCCACTCCAGCGTCCCGCCCGTGGTCCAGCGCAGGGCCGCCGCGGCCGGGTCGTCGACGGTCACCGGGCCGTCGGCGGCGCCGGGCGCGGCCGTCCCGGTGTGCACGCCCTCGCCGTCCCGCAGCCGGGCGGCCAGCTCGGCGACCCCGGTGACGACCACGGCGAGCCGCTCCCGCAGCTGCTCGCGGCCGGTCCCCAGGGTGTACGCGATCCGGTCCAGGGAGGCAGCCGGGTGGGCGTCCAGCCAGGCCGCCAGCTCGGCCCGGTAGCGGTCGAGCTGCTCGCGGCCGTCGGCCGACAGCACGATCAGCCGAGCGGCTCGGTCCTCGGTGGTGCCACCCATCAACGTTCCCCCGCCTCTTCCATTACCACGTGCACGTTGCTGCCTCCCATGCCGAACGAGCTGACGCCGGCTCGGGCCGGCGCGCCGTCGGGTGTTTCCCACGCCTGCGCCGCGGACTGGATCCGCAGCGGGCTGTCCGCGAAGTCGAGCATCGGGTTGGGCGTCCGAAGGTCCACGAGGCCGGGGAGCGTGCGGTGACGCATCGCCAGCATGACCTTCACGATGCCCGCGACGCCCGCCGCGGCCTCCAGGTGACCGATGTTGGTCTTGACCGATCCGACGCCGGTCCGGCCCGGGACGACCGGGATCCCCCAGTCCTCGTAGAGGCGGGTGAACGCCTCCTTGAGCGCGTCGACCTCGATCGGGTCGCCGAGCGGCGTCCCGGTGCCGTGCGCCTCGATGTAGCCGACGGTGTCCGGCGAGATCCCGGCGGCGCGGTGCGCGGCCAGCACGACCTCGCGCTGCGCCTGCGGGTTGGGCACGGTCAGCGAGTGGGTGTGCCCGCCGTGGTTCTCCGCCGAGCCGATCAGGACGGCGTGCACCGGGTCCCCGTCCGCGAGCGCGCGGTCGAGCAGCTTGAGCGCCAGCAGGACCACGCCCTCGCCGCGTCCGTAGCCGTCCGCCCGCTCGTCGAAGGTCTTGCAGCGGCCGTCGGGGCTGAGCATCCCGGCGCGGCGCAGCCCGGCGAAGCCGTGCGGCGCCAGCAGCAGGTTCGCCCCGCCGGCCAGGGCCAGTTCGCAGTCGCCGTACTGCAGTGCGCGGGCCGCCCGGTGGATCGCGACCAGCGAGCTGGAGCAGGCAGTGTCGAACACCGCGCTCGGGCCGCTCAGGTCGTAGACGTACGAGATGCGGTTGGCCGCGATGGAGGCGACGTTGCCGATCAGGAAGTGGTCGCCCATCTCCGGGGAGCCGGGGCCGAGCAGGCTGAGGTAGTCCGCGCCGCTGAGCCCGACGAAGACACCGGTGCGGCTGCCGGCCAGCTCGGCGGGCACGTGCCCGGAGTCCAGCAGGGCCTCGTGCGCGGCGTGCAGCAGCAGTCGGTGCTGCGGGTCCATCTGGGCCGCCTCGCGGGGCGAGATGCGGAACAGCGACGGGTCGAACGCGTCCACGTCGTCGACGAAGGAGCCGCGGTAGCTCTCCGGGAACAGCCGGGCGGAGAAGCCGCGCTCCAGCGGGTACGGGCGGGTCAGGTCGCGGCCGGCCGTGAGGTGGCCCCAGAACTCCTCCAGGCTCGCCGAGGACGGCAGCCGGCCGCCGACCCCGATGATCGCGACCGGCGGGTAGCCGACGGCGGCCGCGGGCGCACCGGCGATCGGGGCCGGCCCGGCGACCGGGGTCGCGGACGCCCGGGCGACCGGGGCGAGCGCCTCGGGGTGGGTCGCGGTCAGGTGGGCCGCCAGCGAGGCGAGGTCCGGGTGGGAGTAGAAGACGGTGGGCCGCACGGCGATGCCGAGCCGCTCCCGCAGGACCACGGCCAGCTGGGTGAAGCCGACGGAGTCGAAGCCCACCTCGCCCAGGGGCCGGTCGACCGGGACCTCCTCGGCGGACCGCCCCGCGACGCCCGCGGTGGCTTCGCGCAGCCGGGCCAGCAGGTCGCCGGCGGGCGCGGCCTGCCGCGCCGCGGCCGGGGCGGCGGGCGCACCCGGTGCGGTCCGCTCCTGCGGGTGCCCGAACCGGCTCAGCAGTTCGGCCGGCGGGAGGTCCGCCAACGGGCCGACGTCGACCTTCCCGTTGGGGGTCATCGGGAACCGGGTCAGTGTGACCGTCCGGGCCGGGACCATGTACTCGGGCAGCAGCTCGCCGGCCCGTCGGAGGGCCGCGGCCGCGGCGTCGGGGGCGGCGGTCACGAACGCGACCAGCTGCGGGGTGCCCGGCAGGTCCTCGCGCACGACCACCCGGACGTCCCCGGCCTCGAGGTGCCGCCGGACGGCGGACTCGACCTCGCCGAGCTCGATGCGGTGGCCGCGCAGCTTCACCTGCCGGTCGGCCCGGCCGAGCAGCAGCAGCTCCCCGGTGGCCGACCAGCGCGCCAGGTCCCCGGTCCGGTAGAGCCGCTCGCCGGTCGCCGGGTCGCGCGGGAAGCGCTCGGCGGTCAGCTCGGGCCGGTTGCGGTAGCCCCGGGCGACGCCCTCCCCGCCGATCAGCAGCTCCCCGACGGCGCCGAACGGCACCGGGGCGCCGTCCGGACCGGCCACCCGGAAGGTGGTGTTGGCGATCGGGGTGCCGACGGTGACCGGCCGGTTGCGGCGCACCCGCAGCGCGGAGGACCAGATGGTCGTCTCGGTCGGGCCGTACATGTTCCACAACTCGTCGCAGCGGTCGATCAGTTGGGTGGCGAGTTCGGCGGTCAGCGGCTCCCCGCCGCACAGCAGCCGACGCACCCGTCCGGTCCAGCCGGCGTGCAGCAGCATCTGCCAGGTGGCCGGGGTGGCCTGGACGAGCGTCGCTCCCGAGCCGTCCAGCAGCTCGGCCAGCGCCAGCCCGTCCCGGACGGTGGCCGCGGGCGCGATGCGCACGGTGGCGCCCCGGGTGAGCGGCAGCAGCAGCTCCAGTCCGGCGATGTCGAAGCCGGCGGTGGTGACGGCGAGCAGCACGTCGTCCTCGGTGCAGCCCGGCCGGTCGGCCATCGCGGTCAGCAGGTTGACCAGGTTGCCGTGGGTGACCTCGACGCCCTTGGGCCGTCCGGTCGAACCGGAGGTGTAGAGCACGTAGGCGAGGTCGGCGTCGCGGCGGGCGACCGGTTCGGCCGGCGCCGCGGCGCCCGGGTCGTCGACGGGGATCCGGACACCCGGGACGTCCGCGGGCAGCCGGTCGGCCAGGCCCGGTTCGAGCAGGACGGCGGCCAGCCCGGCGTCGGAGCCGATGTGGGCGAGCCTGGCGGCCGGGAAGTCCGGGTCCAGCGGGACGTACGCGGCCCCGGCGGCCTGGACGGCGAGCAGCGCGACGATCAGCACGGCGCGACGGTCCGTCAGCACGCCGACCAGGTCGCCCGGCTGCACCCCGCGGGCGCGCAGCACCCCGGTGAGGGCGCGCACCCGGCCCGCGAGCTCGGCGTACGTCAGCGCGCCCTCGGCGTCCACCACGGCGGTGCGCTCCGGGTGCCGTTCGGCACGGGCGAGCACCAGCTGGGCCGTGCTGACGTCGCGCGGCCGCTCGGCGCGGGTGGCGTTGACCCGCTCCAGGGTGCCCCGCTCGTCGGGGGTGCCCAGGTCGAGGTCGGCGACGCGCCGGTTCGGGTCGGCCGTCACGGCTTCGAGCAGCAGCCGGTAGTGCTCGGCCAGCCGCTCGACGGTGGGGCGGTCGAACAGCTCGGTGTCGTACTTGACGTACAGCAGGGCCTCGGTGTCGCGGACGACCACCTCGACGACGAGGTCGTTCTCGCTCTCCTGGGTGAGGTCGAGGGCGTCCCGGAAGACGGTCTGGCCGGCGGCCATGTCCTGGTCCCCGCCGACGCCCTGCTGCAGGTAGAAGCCGATGCCGAACTCCGCTCCGGCGTCCGGGCCGCGGCGCAGGTCGTCGACGACCGAGGCGAACGGGTAGCCGCCGTAGTCCTCGGCCCGGACCATCTCGTCCTGGACGGCGTTCGCCAGCTCGGTGAAGCTCAGCTGCGGATCGCAGTCCACCCGCAGGACGACCGGGTTGATCAGGTAGCCGACGGTGCGGTCGAAGCGGTACTCGGGGCGGCCGTCGGTCGGCACCATCACGCTGATGTCGCGGTGGCCGGAGTGCCGCTGCAGCAGCGCGGCGAAGGCGCCGAAGACCACGCCGAAGGTGGTCACCCCGGCCGCGCGGGCGGTGCTCCGGACGGCGCTCCAGGTGGCCTCCGGCAGCCGGAGCTGCACCATCGCCCCGCTGGTGTGCGAGGCGGGGCCGACCCGGCGGCGGTCGGCGACCGCCTGGAGCACGGGCGCGGTCGAGGCGCCGCCCAGCCGGTCGAGCCACCAGCGCCGGTACTCCTCGGCCTGCGGGCCGGCCAGCATCTCCCGCTGCCACCGCACGAACTCGGAGTACGGCGTGGCCGGTTCGACCGGCGGCAGCCCGCGGCCGGAGGTCAGCCCGTCGTAGCAGGCGACGATGTCGCGCAGCAGGAGGTGGCTGGAGACGCCGTCGGTGATCAGGTGGTGGAACACGAGCAGCAGCAGGGTCCCGCCGCCGGGCGTGGTGATCAGCCAGGACCGGTGCAGCGGGTCGTGCTCCAGGTCGAACGGCTGCCGGACGAGGGTGCTGACGCGGGCCGTGAACTCGCCGTCGGTCACGTGCCCGAGGTCCAGCCGGGGCACCTCGACCGGGCGGTCGGTGATCACCTGCACCGGTCCGGTGGCGTCCAGCCGGACGGCGATGCGCAGGTCCGGGTTGCGTTCCACCGCGGCGATCAGCGCCTCGGCGAGCCGGTCCGGGTCGACCTGCTCGCCGAGCCAGAGGCCGAGCGGAAGGTTGTAGGAGGTGGCGTCCGGCCGGCCCTCGTGGATGGCCCACAGCGCGGCCTGGCCGCGGGTGAGCGGATAGGGGTTCGGGTCGTACGCCGTCGGCGCGGGGACCGCGGCCGGGGCCGGTACGGGCGCCGTCGCGGCGGCCGGGGCGGCGGCGGCCTGGGCAGCGGCGGCCTGGGCAGCGGCCGGGGCGGCCTCGACCAGGCTGCGCAGCAGCGGCCGCGCCACGTCCTCCGACACCTCGCCGGCGGCGATCGCCGCCAGCAGTTCGCGCAGTGCGGTGCTCATCGGCCCGCCCCTTCCTTCAGTGCGGCCAGCGCGGCGTCGACGCCGAGGCTGCCGTCGCGCAGGCCGGCCAGCAGCGCGGCGATGCCGTCCGACGGCGGCGCGGTCATGGGTGCCGCTGCCGTTACGGGTGCCGGTGCGGGTGTGGACGGCGGTGCGGTCACGGGTGCGGGTGCGGGTGCCGGTGCGGGCTGCTGCGACGCGGGCAACGGCCCGTAGGCCTCGAACACCGCCTGCGCCGCCGACCTGACGGTCTGCCGCACGGAGAACATGCGGGTCGGGATGTTCACGCCGTAGTCGGCGCCCAGGCGCCGGCTCAGTCGGCGCAGGCCCAGCGAGTCCACCCCCGCCTCGGACAGCGCCAGGTCCACGGTGAGCCGCTCGATCCGCATCCCCAGGTGCGCGGCCAGCAGGGCGCGCACGTGCTCGCGGACGGCGGCCTCCGGGTCACCGTCGGCCGGGGCCGGCCCGACCGGCGGGACCGCGGCGGGCGCGGCGGCCTCGGCGGGCGCGGGCACCACCGGTGCCGGAGCAGGCGCCGGAGCGGGCGCCGGAGCAGGCGCCGGAGCAGGCGCCGGAGCGGGCGCGGCCACGGGTGCGGCCGCCGCCACCGGAGCCGGAGCGGGGGCCGGAGCCGCGACGGGCTCGGCCACGACGGGCTCGGCCGGCACGGGCCCGGCCGGCGCCACGGCGGCGCCCTCGGCCGCGATCAGCCCCGAGCCCGCGGCCTGCACCCGGTCGAACCGGTCGCCGGGGGTGAGCCAGTAGCTCTCCCGGGCGAACGGGTAGGTCGGCGCGGGCACCCGCCGGGGTGCCGCCCCCCGCCACAGCTGCGCCCAGTCGATCGGGGCGCCGCCGACCCAGAGCCGGGCCACCTTGTCCAGCCGGCCGGCGTCCACGACGGCCCGCAGGTAGTGGAGCCCCTCCGCCCCCTCCAGCAGGAGCGACGTGGTGGCGTCCCGGCCGCTTCCGGTGAACACCCGCTGCTCGGTGCCATCGGCCAGCCAGGCCTCCAGGACCGCCGCAAGCGAGGACGGCGAGTCGGCGACGACGGCGAGGCGCTCGGCGTACTCCTCCCGCCCGCTCTGCAGGGTGTGGGCGAGCGCGGCCGGGTCCACGTCCTCGTGGCGCCTGGCCCATCGGGCGAGGTTCCCGGCGTAGTCGCGCAGCCGCTCGGCGTCCCGCGCCGACAGGACGAACAGCTGGTCGCCGGCGGGCCCGGCGACCGGCGCCTCGCGGTACTCCTCGACCACCGCGTGGACGTTGACCCCGCCCAGCCCGAAGGCGCTCACCCCCGCACGCAGCGGGGCCTCGGCCCCGGTAGCGGTGCGCACCGGCAGCCAGGGCTCGCGCTCGCGCACCACCCGCAGCGGGCTGTTCTCCAGCCGCAGGTGCGGGTTGAGGGTTTCGAGGTGCACGTTGCCCGGGATCTCCCGGTGGCGCATCGAGAGCAGCGCCTTGATCAGGCCGGTGACGCCCGCGGCCGCCTCCAGGTGGCCGGTGCTGGGCTTCGCCGACCCCAGCGCGACGTGCGGCTCGGTCCACTGGGCGCCGTGGTCGGCGTACAGCCGGGTGAAGGCCGTCTTCAGGCCCTCGACCTCGATCGGGTCGCCGAGTTCGGTGCCGGTGCCGTGCGTCTCGACGTAGGTGACCGTCCGGGGGTCCACTCCGGCACGGCGGTGGGCCGCGACCACGCAGGCGGCCTGCGCGTCCGGGTTGGGCGCGGTCAGCGAGTTGGTGCGGCCGCCGTGGTTGACCGCGCTGCCGCGCAGGACGCCGTGGATGACGTCGCCGTCGCGCACCGCCGCGTCGAGGCGCTTGAGCACCACCATGCCGACGCCCTCGGCCCGGGCGATGCCGTTGGCCCGCGCGTCGAAGGTGCGGCAGCGGCCGTCCGGGCTCAGCATCTCGCCCAGGCTCATGTCGACGAACAGCGTCGGCGAGGCGATGACGTTCACGCCGCCGGCCAGCGCGACCTCGCACTCGCCCTGCCGGATCGCCTCGGCCGCCTTGTGGACGGCGAGCAGCGAGGACGAGCAGGCGGTGTCGACGGGCTCGCTGGGGCCGCGGAGGTTCAGCAGGTAGGACACCCGGTTGGACAGGATCGCGTGGGCCCGGCCGGCCGAGTTGTAGCCGTCGAGCGGGACGCCGAGGGCGTGCTGCAGCTCGAAGTAGTCGTAGGTGCTGCTCCCGATGAAGACGCCGGTGTCCGTGCCGGACAGCGCGGACGGCCGGATGCCCGCGTTCTCGATCGCGCTCCAGGTGGCCTCCAGGACGAGCCGGTGCTGCGGGTCCATCGCGACGGCCTCGGTCGGCGAGATGCCGAAGAACCGCGCGTCGAACAGGTCGACCCGGCGCATGAACCCGCCCCACCGGACGTTGGTGCGGAACTCGCCCGGCTCGGGCTCGCCGTCGATGCGCCGCCAGTCCCAGCGGTCCGCCGGGATCTCGCGGACGAGGTCGTCGCCCGCCACCAGGTGCTCCCAGAACTCGTCCAGGTCGTCGGACTCCGGTAGCACCCCGGCCATGCCGACGATCGCGACGCCGTCGAGCGCGGCCGCGACCGGCGCCGGGGCGCTCGTCGGCACGGCGGCGGCGGTGGTGGGCTCGGCGACCACGGTCGGCGCGGCGACCGACGCGGCCACGGCGGTGGGCGCGGCGGCTACCGGCGCGGCGGGCGTGGCCACGGGCGCGGCGGGCGCGACCGGCGCGACGACCATGGCGGGCGCGGCGACGGCGGCCGGCACGGCGACCGGCGCGGCCATGAACGCGGCCACCGGCGCCGCCAGCGGCGCCGCCGCGGCCGCGGCCACCGCGGGATCCTGCGCGAGGATGGCCTGGCCGTGGTCACGGAGGATCTTGGCCACCAGGTCGTCGACGGTGGCGACCCCGAAGAAGGACGCCGGGGTCACGTCGAGGTCCCAGCGGGTGTTCACCTGGTGGCTGAGCCTGGTGTACATGATCGAGTCGAAGCCGTAGCGGCTGAGCTGCTCGTCCGCGGCGAGCTCACCGGGCAGGACCCCGGCCACCTCCTGGACGAGTGCCAGCAGTTCGCCCGCCACGGCGGCCTGCCAGGCGTCGTCGGCCGCGCCGGCGCCCTGCCCCCGGTCCGTCCCGGCCGCCGGGGCGGCGGTGCCCGCGAGGAGGTCTTCCGTGCCCGCGACTGCCACCTGAACCTCCTGTCGGCCGAGCACCGGGCTCGGCTCCTCGAATCCCGCCTGCGGCGCGAGCGGTCGAACTCCTGCCGCGGCGGTGCCGGCCGCGGCCGGGATGGCCTCGCCAGGCCCGGCCGGGCTCGCCGGAACGGCCTCGGCCTCGGCCGGGGCGGTGGTCCCGGGCACGGCCGCCTCGGCGGACGGCTCGTGCTCGCCGACCCAGCACCGCCGGCGCTCGAACGGATAGGTGGGCAGCGCCACCAGCACGCCGCCGTCCGGCCACTCCACCGGCTCCCCGGCGACCCAGCGGTCGGCCGGGGCCGTGCCACCGGGCCGGGCCAGCGCGGGGTGGTCCGCTCCCTCGGCCGCGGCGGCGAGCGCGGCGGCGAGGGTCCGGCGGTCGGCGGCGGTGACGGCCAGTCGCTCGGCCATCGCGTCGCGGCCGTGCTGCAGCGTGTGGGCCGCGTCCGCCAGGTCGGCGATCCGGTCCAGGCCGTCGCGCAGGGCGGCGGCGTAGCGGCGCAGCGCCTGCGGCGTGCGCGCCGACAGCGGGAAGACCCAGGGGCCGGCCGGACGCCGCGGCGCCGGGCCCGGCTGCGCCTCCTCCAGCACGACGTGGGCATTGACCCCGCCGTAGCCGAAGGAGCTGACGCCCGCGCGGCGCGGGTGGCCGGCCGGGCGCGGCCAGGCGGTCGCCGACCGCACCAGGTGGAACGGGCTCCCGTCGAACCGCAGGTGCGGGTTGGGCTCGGTGAGGCCGGCCACCGGCGGCAGCACGCCGTGCTCCATCGCCAGCAGCACCTTGATCACCCCGGCGGCGCCGGCGGCGGACTCCAGGTGGCCGGCGTTGGCCTTCACCGCGCCGACCCCGCAGTGGGGCTCGGCCGGCTGGGGAAGGCCCCGGCCACGGCGCAGTTCGTCGAAGGCCATCCGCAGGCCGTTGATCTCGACCGGGTCGCCGAGTTCGGTGCCGGTGCCGTGGGTCTCCAGGTAGCCGATCGTGGTCGGGTCGACGTCCGCGCGCTCGTGCGCCCGGACGATCATCGCCGCCTGGGCGGCCGGGTTGGGCGCGGTCAGCGAGCGGGCCCGGCCGCCGTGGTTGACGGCGCTGCCCCGCAGCCAGGCCCGGACGGTGTGCCGGCGCGCCCGGTCGGCGCTGGTCAGCACGACCAGGCCGAAGCCCTCGCTGCGGACGAAGCCGTCCGCGTCCGCGTCGAAGGAGCGGCACCGCCCGGTGGGGCTGAGCATGCCGGTGCTGCTCAGCAGCACGTGGTTGTGCGGCGTCAGGATGAGGTTGATGCCACCGGCCACCGCGATGTCGCACTCCCCCGACCGGATCGCCTCGGCGGCCCGGTGGATCGCGACCAGGGAGCTGGAGCAGCCGGTGTTGACCGGCTCGCTCGGCCCGTGCAGGTCGAGCAGGTAGGAGACGCGGTTGACCAGGATGGAGTGGGTGGTGGCGGTGGCGGCGTGGGCGTCGACCGGGTGGCCGGCGGCCTGCCGGATCTCGTCGTAGTCGTTCGACCCGGCGCCGATGAACAGGCCGACGTCGGATCCGGCCAGCGTGCCGGGTGCCAGGCCGGCGTCCTCCAGCGCCGTCCACACCCCCTGCAGCACCAGTCGCTGCTGCGGGTCCATCCCGGCGGCCTCGTGCGGCGAGATGCCGAAGAACAGCGGGTCGAACATGTCGACGTCGTGGACGAATCCGCCGCGCCGGGCGTGCACGCCCTCCGGGAGGGTGCGCCAGTCCCAGCGGTCGGCCGGCACCTCGCCGATGAGGTCGTCGCCGACCGCGAGGTGATGCCAGAAGTCGTCCAGGTCCCTGCTGCCGGGCATCCGCCCGGACAGGCCGATGATCGCGATCGGGTCCGGGCCGGCGGGGCGGGCGGCGTCCCGCGGGGCCGGGGCGGCGGGCTCGGCGGCCGGCTCCTGTCGGTATTCGACCGCGGTGTTCCCGGCCGGCGCGATGTTCCCGGCCGGCCCGGCGTACCGGGTGCGCAGTCGGTCCCCGTGGTCGCGGACCAGGCGCTCGGCCAGGGCGCGCAGGGTGGCCGTCTCGTAGAACAGCGCGGGGGTCACGTCGAAGCCGAACTCGTCGTTCAGCCGGGTGGCGAGCAGGCTGTAGCTGACGGAGTCGAAGCCGTAGTCCCCGATCGCCCGGTCGAGGTCCAGCTCCGCGCGCGGGATGCCCGAGGCGTCGGAGGTGAGCCCCAGCAGCTCGTCGGTGAACGCGGCGGCGGGGTCGTACCCGGTCGGGGCGGTGGCGGTGCCGGCGGCCGGCGTGGCGGTGGCGCCGGCCGGCGCGGCGACGCCGTCCTGGGCGGTGCCGGGCGCCGCCGTGGCGACGACGACGTGCTGGAAGTTGCGGCCGGTCTCCGCGGTGCCCGGCAGCGCGGCCACCGGGCCGTAGCCGGCCCCGGTGAGCAGCGCCGTCCAGCCCGGCACGTCCAGCAGCGGCGAGCCGGGCAGGCGCAGCGCGGTGTCGTGGTGCGTCCACCAGCCGTCGAACAGGCCATAGGTGACGGTCCCGCACAGGGTGACCGTGGTCAGCTCGTTGAGCAGCAGCTCGCCCCCGGTGCGCAGCACGGCGCGCAGGTGGCGGACGGCGCGGCCCAGGTCGGAGGTGGCGTGCAGGACGTTCGCGCCGACCACCAGGTCGAAGCCGCCCGCGGGGAACCCCTGGGCGACCGGGTCGGTGTCCAGGTCGAGGCGCTTGAACCGGGTGAACGGGTGGCGTGCGCCGAACTCCCGCCGGCCGTGCGCGAGGAAGGTGACGGACAGGTCGGTGTACCAGTACTCCACCCGGTCGCCGTACCGGTCCAGCGCGCGGAGCAGGCCGGCGGAGGTGCCGCCGGTGCCCGAGCCGACCTCCAGGACGCGGACCGTCCCGCCGGCCGGCAGCTCGGCCGCCCGCCGCTCGACGTGCGCCATGAGGCGGTCCGTCAGCAGGTCGTTGTAGAGGTCGCTGATCGGGTTGCCCCGGTAGATGCCCTCCATCAGCGAGGTGCCGGAGGAGGGGAACAGCAGCTCGGTGGCGAGGAGTTCGCCGCGCAGCAGTTCGCCGTAGTGCGCCAGGCAGTGCGCGAGCAGCCGGACGAACACCGCGTGCTCGGGGTGCTCGGCGGCGAGGTCCTCCAGCTGCCGCAGGTGTCCGTCGGCCCGGGCCGCGGCCAGGGCGCCCGGCACCGGCCGGTGGCGCCCGTCGCGGAGCTCGACCAGGCCCTCCTCGATGATCATGGTCAGCAGGGTGCGCAGCAGCCGGTCGTAGCGGGGGACGACCCCCACCCGGCGGGCGACCTCGTCGGCGTCCGGGTCGGAGCCGTGCCACGCGCCGAGGTCGTCGAGGACGGCGAGCAGGGCGCCGCTCGCGATCGTCGTCATGCGGCGGTCGAGGGCGTGGAAGTCGTCCACCACCCGGCGGTCTCCGGCGGTCAGTGGGCGGCCGGTGGGCACCATCTGCGTCGTCTCCGTTCTCGCTGCTCCCATCCGATCGCGCAGGGCTGCGCTGCCGGGTACCACGACGACCTGGGGCGCCGGCTGTCCGAGGGCCCGGGCGAGCGCGGCGAAGCCGCTCCCGGGCTCGATGGACGCGAAGCCGGCGGCGGTCAGGCGGTCGCGGTGGGTGTCGTCGGCCACTGCTCCGACGGTGCCCCAGTAGCCCCAGTCGACGGCCCGCACCGGGTACGGCAGGCGGGCGTCGAGGGCGTGGGCGTAGGCGTCCAGGAAGGTCGATCCGGCCGCGTAGTTGGCCAGGCCGGGGTCGCCCAGGAAGGACTGCGCGGACGAGAAGAACACCAGGAAGTCGAGGTGCCGTCCGCGCAGGGCGTCGACCAGGACGGCCGCGACGCCGGACTTGGCGGCCAGGCTCTCGGTCAGGTCGGTGTCCGAGAGGTGGTGGGTCAGCCGGTCGCGGCGGACCAGGGCGGCGTGCAGGACGCCGTGCACCGGCCCCGCCTCGTCGAGGAGGGCCGCCACCCGGCGGGCGTCGGTCGCGTCGGCCCGGACGTAGCGGATGCCGTCCCCGAGCCCGTCGGCCGGCCGTTCGCTGCGGCCGACCAGCACGACCCGCGCGTCCCACTCGGCGACCAGCCGGCGGGCGAGCGCCAGGCCGATCCCCTGCGCGCCGCCGACGACCAGGTACCGGCCGCCGCGGCGCAGCAGGGCGGCTCCGCCGCCCGCCGGGGCGGGGCGCAGCACCTGGGTGTGGCAGACCGTGCCGGTGTAGGCGAGGCGGGTGCCCCGGGGGGCCGGTGCCACCAGGGCGGCGGACGGGTGGGCCGGGTCGAGGTCGACGGTCGCGACCGACCAGCCGCGGTGCTCGTTCTCCAGCACCCGGGCGAAGCCGACGACCCCGGCGGCGTACGGGTCGGTGACACCGCGCCCGGGGGCGGCGGCGGCACCGGCGGTGACGATCACCCAGTCGAGCTCCCGGATCCGGGACCACTCCCGCGCGTACCGGGCCAGGGCCCGGACGCCGGACGCCTCGGCCCGGGCGACCCGGTCCACCTCGTTCGGGGCGGCCTCCGTCGCGCCGGTCAGGACGTAGACCAGGCGCGGCCTGACCGTCACCGGGCCACCCAACTCGACGACCAGGGAGCCCTCGTGACGTCCAGCCAGCTCGGCCGCCAGACCCGCCCGGGAGGGGGCGTGCAGCACCACGACCGGGCCGTCGGGGGCCGGCCGCCCGGCGGGGACCGCGCACGGCTCCCAGACCGGGAGGTCCATCGGGACGTCCGCGGCGGCCTGCGCGGGGACGTCCGCCGGGAGCGACACCGGGGCCGGGGCCGCCGCCGGGCGGGTGGCCGGGGCGGCCGGGGTGTTGTCGACCCAGCAGCGGACCCGCGCGAACGGGTAGCCGGGAAGCCGCACCTTGCGCGGCTTGCGGTCCCGGTGCAGCGCCCGCCAGTCGGGGGCGGCGCCGGCCACCCAGGCCCGGGCCAGCTCGTGCGGGTCGAGGGAGTCCGGGGCGGTGACGCCGCCCGGTCCGGCGGCGGTGCCCCGATAGCAGTTGGCCGGCGCCGAGCCGTTCAGGTAGGCCTGGAGGGCGGAGCGGAGTTCGTCCGGCCCGGAGACGACCACAGCGAGCCGCTCGGCCATGGCCTCCCGCCCGGTCTGCGTGGTGTAGGCGAGGTCCGCCAGCGGGACGCCGGCTCCGGTGCCGGCCGGCACGGCCGCGGCGAGGTCGGCCAGCGTCGAGCGCGCGTCGACGTGCGGGGTCCGGCCGGGGAAGCGCTCGCCGAGCGTCAGCGCCAGCCGGCGCAGGTCCTCCGCGTCCAGGCCGAGTTCGTCGAGGGCGGTGTCCGGGTCGGCGCCCGCCAGCCCGGCCAGCTCCGCCACCTCGGCGGTCCGGTCGGCGCCCGGCAGGTCGGTGTAGCGGTACGCCAGTTCGCGCAGCGCCTCCTCCGTGCGGGCGGAGAGCAGGACGGCCTGCGGCCCGCAGAGGCCGGTGTCCGGTCCGGGCGGCTCCGGGAACTCCTCGACGACGACGTGGGCGTTGGCCCCGCCCGCGCCGAACGCGCTCAGTCCGGCCCGGCGCGGGGTGCCGTCCCCGGCCGGCCACGGCTCGGCCCGGCGCTGCACGTTCAGCCCGACGGTGTCCCAGTCGATGGCGGGGTTCGCCGGGTCGGTGTGCAGGGAGGGCGCGAGGGTGCGGTGGCGCAGCTGAAGGAGGATCTTGGTCAGGCCGGCGATCCCGGCCGCGGACTCCAGGTGGCCGATCGACGACTTCACGGACCCGATCCGGGTCGTCGTCCCGCCGAAGACCTGGTCCAGGGCGGAGATCTCGATCGGGTCGCCGAGCGAGGTCCCGGTGCCGTGCGCCTCGACGTAGCCGATCGAGGCCGGGTCGACGTTCGCCCGCGCGAGCGCCCGGCGCACCACGTCGGCCTGGGCGGCCGGGTTGGGCACGAAGAAGCCGCCCGCCCGCCCGCCGTGGTTGACGGCGCTGCCCTTGATCACGCCGAGGACGCGGTCGCCGTCCTCCAGCGCGCGGGCCAGCGGCTTGAGCACGACGACGCCGACGCCCTCGCCGGGCACGTAGCCGTCCCCTCCCTTGCCGAAGGCCCGGCAGCGTCCGTCGGAGGAGACGAAGCCGACCTGGCTCAGGTGCAGGTACTTGTACGGGTGGACGATCGCGTTCACGCCGCCGGCGAGCGCCACCTCGCACTCCCCGGAGCGCAGGCTCTCGCACGCCAGGTGCAGCGCGGTGAGGGACGACGAGCACATGGTGTCGAGCGCGAGGCTGGGCCCGCGCAGGTCGAGGAAGTAGGAGACCCGGTTGGCGACGGCCGAGGCGAAGGACGTCGGCAGCACCGGCAGCCGCTCCTCGGCGCCCAGGCCGAGCATCTGGTACTGGGTGAACATCACCCCGGCGAAGACGCCCACCGGGCGCCCGGCGACGTCCGCGCGGGTGAGGCCGGCGTCCTCCAGGGCGTGCCAGGAGGTCTGCAGGAACAGCCGCTCCTGCGGGTCCATGCCCTCGGCCTCGCGCGGCGTGATCCGGAAGAAGCCGGGGTCGAACTCGTCGATGCCGTCGAGGAAGCCACCCCACTTGCTGGTCGACCGACCGGGGGCGCGCTGCGGCTCGTAGAAGCCGTCCGGCCCCCAGCGGTCCTTGGGGATCTCGGTGACGCAGTCGCGTCCGGTCCGCAGGTTGGTCCAGAACCGGTCGAGGTCCTCGGCCATGGGGTAGCGGCCGGCGACGCCGATCACCGCGATGTCCCCGGTCGGGTCGGGCGCGGCCTCCTCGGCCCAGGCCGGCTCGGTCGCCGCGGCGACGTCTGCGGGGGCGGCGGCGGCGATGTCGGCGGGGGCCAGGGCCAGCGCCTCACGGGCGCGCTCGGGGTCGCCGTGCAGCACCACGACCTCCGCGCCGGTGAGCGACAGCGCCCGCTCGAACACGGCCAGGCCCTCCGCAGTCGGCAGCGGGACCTGCCCCTGCCGGCGGAACAGCGCACGCGCCGCGTCGTCGGTGCGCATCCCTCCCTCGGCCCACAGCGGCCAGCCGAAGGAGACCAGCCCGTGCTCGCGGGCGTAGGCGTCCTGGAAGGCGCTGGCCGCGGCGTAGTCCACCTGCCCGACGTTCCCGGCGACGCCCGTCACCGAGGAGAACAGCGCGAAGAAGTCGAGGCTCAGATGACGGGTCGCCCGGTGGAGCAGCACCGTGCCGCGCACCTTGGGTGCCAGCACCGCGGCGAGGTCCACGGCGGACTTCCCGGGCAGCATGGCGTCCCGCAGCACCCCGGCCGCGTGCACGACGCCGTCCAGCCGGCCGTGCCGGTCGAGGACGTCGGCGACCAGGGCCGTCACGTCGGCGGGCACCGTCACGTCGGCGCGGACGAACCGGCCGGCGACCGGCTCCGCCGGGGGCGTCCGCCCGGCCAGCACGGCCGTGGCACCCCGCTCGGTCAGCAGCGCGGCGAGTTCCCGGCCGATGCCGCCCGCGCCGCCGGTGACCAGGTAGACGCCGCCGGGGCGGATCCGCTGCCCGGCGTCGAGCGGCGTGTCGCGGTAGCGGCGCACCTCGCGGCGCCCCCGGGAGTGCCGCACCCAGGTCTCGGCTCCGTTGCCGAACTCCGCGAGCAGGGCCCGCGGGTCGGCGTCGCCGTCGCACTCGACGGCGGTCACGGCGAGCTTGGGCTGCTCCAGGCGGACGGTCCGGGCCAGCCCCGCCACCGCGGCCGCGACCGGGCCCGGCCCGGCGTGCACCACGGACACCGGTTGCGGCGCGAGCGCCTGCACCAGGGCGAGCAGCTCGCGGCAGGCCGTCTCGACGGCCTCCGGGAGGTCGTCGGCGGGCGCGGCCAGGTGCAGCACCCGCTCGGGCGCGGTGCCGAGCTCGGCCAGGAGCCGCCGGAGGTCGCCGGCCTCGTCGGCGCGGAGCTCGTACGCGTCGGGCCCCAGCCGGCGGAAGGCCGCGCCGCGCCGGACGGTGACCTGCCCGGGGTGTACCCGGAGGTCGCCGATCACCAGCAGCGGGCCCTGCTCCGGCGCGGCCGGGCGGGGCGCCGACTGCCAGACGCCGGTCAGGCAGTGCGTGCGGGCGGGGGCGTCGGGCTCCGGCTCGTCCACCGCGGGGGCGGCCGGGGCGCGCCGGTCGGCGGGCAGCAGGCCGAGGAGGTGGGCGGCGACCGCGTCGACCGTGGGGTACTCGAACAGCAGGGTCGGGTACAGCGAGATGTCCCACCGCTCCTCGAGGGCGCGGACCAGCGAGAGCAGGTGGGTCGAGTCCAGCCCGAGGTCGTAGAAGCCGAGGTCGCCGTCGACAGCCAGGGCGGGATCCCCGGCGGCCTGGCGGACCAGCCCGGCGACCTCCGCCCGGAGGTCGCCGAGCCTGTCACCGGCGGCCGCCGGGGCGGACGTAGCGGACCGGACGGGCGGGTCCGAGGGGGCGGAGGAAGCGGAGGGGGCGGAGGGGGCCGGCGGGGCTTCCGGCGCGGCGGCCACCGGCTCCGCGGCCACCGTGGTGAGCCGGGTGATCGACGCCGTGGAGCGGATCCGCTTGAAGGTGAGGCCGGTGAACCGGGCGGCGGGCGCGCCCGAGCCGTCGTACAGGTCGATGTCGGCCTTCACCACGTCGGCGCCGACCGCCACCCGGGTGAACCGCAGGTCCACCGTGCAGGCCTCGCCGAGCGGACGGACCGCCCGGAACCCGCCGATGTGCAGCGGGATCAGCGGGCGCCCGTCGGCGTCCTCGCCCGCGAAGGCGAGCGCGTACGCCTGCATGGTGGAGCCGTCGAGCAGGGCGGGGTGGAGCAGGAAGTCCTCGGCCGTGGCGCGGGCCTCCTCGCCGAGCGCGATCTCGGACCGGACCCGGTCCGCCGAGGCCCGCAGGGTGCCGGTGACCCGCATGAACGCCCGGTGGTCGATGCCCGCCGAACGCCCGGTCGCGTACACCTCGGCGACGTCGCGCGCGGCGCCGGCCGGCGCCGGGTCGGGCGCGCCGGTGAGCGGTGGCAGGTCGGTGTGCAGGGTGGCGTGCAGGTGGGTGGTCACGGTGTCGTCGACCGGGCCGCCGTCGTGGGTGCGCCGACTGGTCGCCGTCACCCGGTAGACGTCGCCGTCGGGTTCGGCCTCGACGGTCAGCTCCCGGTCGAAGGCCTCGGTGGTCACCACGGGCTCGACGAACAGCACGTCGCTCAGGCCGGTGCGCTCCAGCGGGAAGTCGTGTGCCGCGAGCAGCCGTTGGACGATGTCGAGGAACGTCACTCCCGGCAGGGTGCGCACCCCGTGCACACGGTGGTCGTCGACGATCGGGTTGTCCCTGTTCAGGTGTAAGGCACAGCGTACGGACCGTCGGTCCACGTGTTCTCTCCTGGTGATCGGCGGTTCGGCTCGGCGGGCGGCGGGCGGGCGCGCCGGATTAGGTGAGCGTCAGGTCGAGCCGGGCAGACCTGCGCGGGGCCGGGGTGGTCACGGCGGCAGGCCGGTGCCAGAACCGGCGGCGACGGTAGGCGGGGGGCGGCAGCGGGGGGCGCCCGGGCTCTCCGGGCGTGCCGGCGCCGAGGACGGCGTGGGCGTTGGTCCCGCCGAAGCCGAAGGCGCTCACCGCGACCCGGCTGCCGGAGGGCAGGTCCGCGACCTCGGTCACCGGGAAGAACGGCGACTCGGCGAAAGCGAACCGCGGGTTCGGGCGGTGGCAGTGCAGGGTGGGCACGAGCGTGCCGTGCCGCAGGATCTGCACGGCCTTGATGAACCCGGCGACGCCGGCGGCGCTGAGCAGGTGTCCCATCGAGCTCTTGATGCTGCCGATCCCGCAGTAGCCGCGGTCCTGGGTGTGGGCGCGGTGGACGGCGGTGAGCGCCTGGAGCTCGATCGGGTCACCGATCATCGTGCCGGTGCCGTGGGCCTCGACGTACCCGATCGTCCGGGCGTCGATCCCGCCGCGGGTGAGCACGTCGGAGACCAGGGAGCGCTGGGCGCGGCCGTTCGGTGTGGTGTACCCCATCGTCCGGCCGTCGTTGTTGACGCCCGAGGACTCCAGCACCGCGAGCACCCGGTCGCCGTCGCGCAGCGCGTCGTCCAGCCGCTTCAGCAGCACCATCCCGGCGCCCTCGCCGGGCACCAGCCCGTCGGCGGACTCGTCGAAGGTGCGGCAGCGGCCGCTGGGGGACAGCGCCTTGCCGGCGCTGAGCATGAGGTACGGCTCCTCGTCGAAGAGGAGGTCGACCCCGCCGGCCAGGGCCATCGACGACTCGCCCGAGGCCAGGCTCTGGGCCGCCAGGTGGATGCTCACCAGCGAGGACGAACAGGCGCTGTCGACCACGAGGTTGGGGCCGGTGAGGTCGAGGAAGTGCGAGACGTGCGCGGCCACGAAGTTCTGGTTCACGCCGACGATGTACTCGCGCTTCGGCGGCTGGAGGTGCAGGCGGTGGTTGCCGGTGCGGGCGCCCACGAACACGCCGACCGGACGCCCGCGCAGCTCGGCGTCGGTGTACCCGGCGTCCCGGACGGCCTCCACCGAGACCTCGAGGGTCTTGCGCACCAGCGGGTCCAGGTGCCGTGCGGTCTCGTCGTCGAAGCCGAAGTAGCCGGGGTCGAACAGGGCGGCGTCGTCGAGGAACCCGCCCCACTTGCTCTGGCTGCGCCCGTGGCCGCCGTCCGGGTGGTAGAGCCCGGTGGTGTCCCAGCGGTCGGCCGGGACGTCGGTGACGAGGTCACGGCCGGCCAGCAGGGCCTGCCAGAGCCCGTCCGGGTCGCTCGCGCCGGGCAGGCGGCAGCCCATGCCGATCACGGCGATGGGCGTCGGACGTCCGGTGGCCGCAGCGGGAACGGGTGCGGCAGCGACAGCGGGAGCCGGGGCGAGCGCGAGGGTCGCGCTCGGGACGGCAGCGGCGGGTGACGGAGCGACAGCGGCGGGAGCGGCGGCCGGAGCGCCGAGGGCGGCGGCGAGCCCGCCGAGGGTCGGGTGCTCCTGCAGCAGGCTCGGGTCGACCACGTCGCCGAGCTCGGCTTCGAGCGCCCGCACCAGTTCGGCCATCAGCAGCGAGTCCACGCCGACGTCGCCGAGCGTCGTGTCGGGCCCCAGCAGCGCGGGGTCGACCCTGGTCGTCCGGGCCACGACGGCGAACAGCCAGCCGAGGTCCGGCGCGGCCGCAGGAGCCGCCGGGGTGACCGGCGTGGCCTGGGCCGGCTGCGCGGGGGCGGCCGGCCGCGGCGCCAGGTACAGCTCCGCCGTGGCCACCGACGAGCGCTCCACGAGGCACGGCAGCAGCACCGCCCCGTCGGGCACCCGCAGGGCGAGGTCGAACAGCCGCAGCGCGTCCGTCCCGTCCACGTCGGGGACGCCGAGCGCGGCGCCGGCACTGGTGCGGTCGGCCCCCATCCCCACCTCGCGCCACAGCGGCCAGCGCAGCGAGCGCACCACCCAACCGGGCTCGTCGGCCCGGGCCTCGGCGAAGTCGTCGAGCGCGGTGTTCGCCGCCGCGTAGTCCAGGTAGCCCGCCGCCAGCCGCGGCGAGGCGGCCGCCACCGAGGAGAACAGCACCAGGAGCTTCGGCGGCTGCCCGCCGAAGGCGGACCGGAGCACCCGCAGCCCGTCGGTCTTGGGCCGCAGCACCTCGGCGATCTCCTCGGCCCCGCGGGCCAGGAAGGAGGTCGGACGGTCCATCACGCCGGCGCAGTGGAAGGCGGCGACGACCTCCCCGGACTGCTTCCTGACCTGGCCGAACAGCCGGCGCAGCCGGGCCGCGTCGTCGAGCGCGTCGGTGCGCACGGTCAGCGTCACCCCGCGCTCGACCAGCGCGGTCAGCGCGGTGAGCCGGGCGCGCAGCACCGGATCCGTGGCCGGGTCCGCGAGCAGGGACGCCCACCGGTTGCGGGCGGGCATCCGGGAGCGGCCGAGCAGCACGAGGTGCCGGGCGCCGCGGTCGGCCAGGTGGGCCGCCAGGCGCAGGCCGATCCCGCCGAGGCCGCCGGTGATCACCGTCGCGCCGCGGTCCAGCCCGGTGAGCGGGTCGGCGCCGGTGGCGGCCGGGGCGAACCCGGCCACCGGGCGGCGGCGCCGGCCGCCGGTGTGGCGCAGCTCGGTCTCGCGGTCGACCGCGGCCGTCTCGGTGGCCAGGGCGGCGGCGAGGGCGTCGTCGTCGCCGTCCACCCGGACGGTCCGTGAGTGGACGGCCGGGAACTCGCCGGACAGGGCCCGGTAGAACCCGGCGAGGACGGACCGCTCGGCGCCGCTCACGTGGACGCAGCGCAGTCCGGACCGGGTGTTGGCGGCGAGCACCTGCTGGAGCAGTGCGATCCGTTCGGTCACCCGGGTGCCGGGCTCGGTCCAGTCGGCCAGGTCGACGATCCCGGCCAGGCCCGCCGGGTCGGTCAGCGGCTCCCCCGGGACGTGCACGACGGCCTGCTCGCCGAGCACCCGGCGGGCGAGCTCCCGGTCGGCGGTCACCGCCAGCAGGCGGCCGGCGGGGACGGTCGGCGGGGCGGGCGCGTCCTCCCAGGTGGTGGTGAGGAACTCGGCGCCGGCCGTGGGCGCCACCCAGTGCCGGTCGCGGCTGAACGGGTAGGTCGGCAGCGAGACCGGCGGGGCGTGCGGGGTGGTCGACTCCCGCTCCGCGGCGGGCTCGCGGTCGAAGACGGCGGCGAGCCCCTCGGCGAGTCCGGCGAGGTCGGTGGCCTCCACGGCGACGCGGTGCGCCAGGGCGGCCCGCCCGGTGCGCATCGTCCGGGCGATGGAGGCGAGCGGCGGGGCGTCCGGCGAGCGCACCACGGCGAGCAGCGCGGCCACGGCGGCGCGCAGCGCCTGCGGGGTGCGGGCCGAGACGGGGACGACCACCGGGCCGTCGAGCGGCCGGTCGGCCGGCGCCGCGGGGGCCTCCTCCAGCACGACGTGCGCGTTGGTGCCGCCCATGCCGAAGGAGCTGACGCCGGCCCGGCGGGGGCCGCCGCCGGTCGGCTCCTCCCAGGGGCCGCGCTCCCGCTGGAGCCACAGCGGGGAGCCCTCGACCTTGATCATCCGGTTCGGCCGGGTGATGTTGCGGGTGGCCGGAATCGTGCGGTGGCGCATGGCCAGGATCACCTTGATCATGCCCGCGATCCCGGCGGCGGCCTCCAGGTGGCCGATGTTGGTCTTGAGCGAGCCGACGCCGCAGTGCGGCCGCTCCGGGCCCGGGTGCCCCCAGGCGTCGTAGAGGCGCTCGAACGCGGCGACCATCCCGGAGACCTCGATCGGGTCGCCGAGGCGCGTGCCGGTGCCGTGCGCCTCCAGGTAGCCGATCGTCGCCGGGTCGACGCCCGCCTCGGTGTGCGCGGCGACCAGCAGGTCGGCCTGGGCCTCCGGGTTGGGCGCGGTGAAGGACTGGGCCTGTCCGCCGTGGTTGACGGCCACGCCGCGGATCACCGCGTGCACGCGGTCCCCGTCGGCCAGGGCCCGGTCCAGCGGCTTGAGCAGCAGGGCGCACACGCCCTCGCCCCGGACGTAGCCGTCCGCGTCGTCGTCGAAGGTGTGGCAGCGGCCGCGCGGGCTCAGCACGCCGGTGCGCTGGTAGGCGTTCTGCCGGGCCGGGTCGCACAGCACGTTGACGCCGCCGACGAAGGCCTGGTCGCACTCGCCGGCGCGCAGCGCGGCGACGGCCTGGGCGACGGCGACCAGGGAGGAGGAGCAGAGGGTGTCCACGGCGACGCTGGGGCCGCGCAGCCCGAGGGCGTACGAGACGCGGTTGGCCACCAGGGACGGCGACACGGCGACGCTCAGGTGCGGTTCGTCGCGGCCGGCGTGCTCGGCGAGGACGGCGGCGTAGTCCGAGTGGCAGACGCCCGCGTAGACGCCGGTGCGGGTGCCGGCCAGTGCGGTCGGGTCCCAGCCGGCGTCCTCGGCGGTGGCCCAGGCGGTCTCCAGGAGCAGCCGCTGCTGGGGGTCCATCAGCGCCGCCTCGCGCGGGCTGATGCCGAAGAACTCGTGGTCGAAGCGGCGGATGTCGTCGAGCAGGGCCGCCCTGCCCACCACGTCGGGGTGGGCGGCGGTGTCCCACCGGTCGAGCGGGATGTCGCGGACGGCGTCCACGTCCCGGCCGAGCAGGTCCCACAGCGCGGTGACGCTCTCCGCGCCGGGGAACCGGCCGGCCATGCCGACCACGGCGATCGGCGCCGACGGGTCGCGGGGCGCGGTGGTCACCGGACCGGTCGCGGCCGCCGGTCGCTCGCCGCGCAGCACGCGGGCCATGGCGGCGGCCGTGAATGCCTGGAACATGGTGCTGGGGTCGAGTTCGAGCCCGAGGTCGTCCTCGGCCCGGGCGGCGAGCTCCGACAGCGCCAGGCTGTCCAGCCCGAACGGGCGCAGGTCGTCCTCGGCGGTCAGCGAGCCGGCGGGCCGGGCGAGCACGTCCTCCAGCAGCGGCAGGAGGTCGGCCTCCAGGTCGTCGGGGACGGACGCGGCGGGCGCCGGGGCCGGCGCCGGTGCCGGTGCCGGTGCCGGTGCCGGTGCCGGTGCGGCGGTCCCGGTCCGGGCCGTCCCGCCGTCCCAGAGGCCGGCGAAGACACCGGGGTGGACGAGGCGCTTGACGGTCTCGATCCGGGCGAGCGGCCGGCCGTCGCGTTCCCGCAGCAGGGTCGAGGTGAGCACGGCGCGGTGGTCCGACTCGAAGCGGCAGTCGTCCAGCCGGTAGCGCACCGAGTCCTCGATGCCGCAGTTGCCCAGGTAGAGGATGTCCCGGCTGAGGGTGCAGGCCTCGACGGCCCACTCCCCTCCCGGCGCGAGCGACTGCAGGTACTTGCGCTCGCCCCGGTCGTTGATGTGCGGGTACGAGGCGAAGTAGAGCAGTCCGGCCGCGTTGACGTCGGCGAACGGGTTGAGCTCGTAGGTGTCCTGGAACAACCCGGGGCCGGCACCGGGGCCGAGCCCGTTCCTGGCGCGGAACTCGGCCTGGAACTCCAGGTGTTCGGCGGTCGGCTGGGCCACCGGCGCCCGCCCCGGGTTGCGCGGGGCGCCGGGCGAGAGCCAGTTGCCCGCGCCCCTGCGGACGAAGGAGGTGAGCAGCCGGGCCTCGACGTGCGAGGTGGCGGTGGCGAACCGGACGTCGCTGACGAAGGCCTGGTCGTCCAGCCTGGCGAGGGTGCCGTCGAGCTGCCCCCGGTCGTGCTCGGCGAAGAACCGCAGGGAGTCGGCGGCGGTGAGCCGGACCCGGACGAAGGCGGGCAGCAGTCTGGTGCCGTCGCCGTCCGCCAGGTCGGCGACCTTGCTGCCGAAGTGATTGCCGATCAGCTCCCAGTGGAGGTCGCCGGCCTCGCGCAGCAGCCAGTTCTCCGACAGTCCGCCGACGGACAGCGAGGGGAGCCCCAGGACGACCGACCGGCTCAGCACGCCGGCCTCCCGGTGGCCGGGACGGGCGGCAGGAGGGGGTCCGGCTCCGTACCGCCGACTCCCACCTCCGGACATGTGCATGACATCTCTCGGCAGCGCCGGTTCACCACATCCCCCGTCCCTGATGTGTCGTCGCGCGGGCTC
The DNA here is from genome assembly GCF_044455625.1 of Kitasatospora sp. NPDC051164. Lineage (NCBI taxonomy): Bacteria > Bacillati > Actinomycetota > Actinomycetes > Kitasatosporales > Streptomycetaceae > Kitasatospora > Kitasatospora sp. NPDC051164. Next base: position 75,938 of record NZ_JBITFB010000011.1, read on the forward strand.
CGAGGCTGCGCGGCAAACCGCCCGCGCACGATTCGTGGAACCCGTCGAAGAAGAACAGTCGGCGGCTGTAGAGGCGTATCGCGCCTCCCACGTCCCCGTGGTCTCGCCCCCCCGACGCCGATCATCATGAACGATCATGTCCACGACCCGCAAGGGGTGTCAGTTCGTTCACGACGGGAGTCGTCGGCGACGCGCCCGCACGCCACGCCGAACGGACACCCGTTCGACAGGTGGACCGGACAAGGCCTTCCCCACATCGGCGGATTTCATTCCGGTTATTTCGATCTTTCTCCATCAGGGCCCCCACCAGGCATTTCTGATGACCGACCAGCTGATGCGTGGTCATTTCACCCCGCCTTAGGACCGATCGCGGTGTCGGTCGGAACGGATCACCCGGCCACCGTCGTCGGAGGGGTCCGTCCGGCCCTGCCCGGAGATCGGCCGAAAACCATCGACGGGGACAACAATCCAGCCACGCCCGCCGGCTCGGGAATTCACCGGGGAACGGGTCGGCCGGTCGGCCGCCGCGACCGCGAACTCCCGGGCCGGCGGCGAGGATTCGGCCAGCGCTTTGGAGCACACCACCGCCCCCAGTAGGGTGCCCAGCATGTTACGGAACGTGAAAGGCACGCAGTACGTGACCGCCCTGCGCGAGGGCGGCTCACTACCCGGCATCGTCGAGGCCGACAACGACGGCACCTATGTGGTCAAGTTCAGGGGGGCCGGTCAGGGCAGCGCGGCCCTGGTCGCGGAGGTCGTGTGCGGCGAGCTCGGACGGCGCCTGGGCATCCGGGTTCCCGAGCTGGTCCTCCTCGACATAGACCCCGAACTGGCCCGCCGCGAGGCGGACCAGGAGGTCCAGGCCCTGTTGCTGGCGAGCACCGGCCAGAACCTGGGCATGGACTTCCTGCCCGGCTCGGTGAACTACGACGGCATCAAGTGGCAGCCGCCGGCCGAGGAGGCCGCCCGGATCTACTGGCTGGACGCGCTGACGGCCAACGTGGACCGCACCTGGTCCAACCCCAACCTGCTGATCTGGCACCGGCAGCTGTGGGCGATCGACCATGGCGCCGCGCTGATCTTCCAGCACTCGTGGCCGGCCGTGGACGCCTGGGCCAACCGCAAGTACCCGATGGACTCGCACGTCCTGAGCGAGCCGGTGTCCGAGGTCTCCGACGCGAAGCTCCGGGACCTGGACGCCGAACTGGCGGCCCTGGTGACCCGCGAGACCGTCGAGGAGGTCGTCGGGATGGTGCCCGACCACTTCCTCCTGGGCATGAACTCCGCGAACGGCCTCGAACCCGACGTGCTGCGGGAGCGCTACTGCGACTACCTCACGGCCCGTTGCGCCGGCGAGCGCGACTGGTGGCCGGCATGAGCACTGAGACGACCCCGTCCATCGGATTCGACTACGCGCTGCTGTACGCCGTTCCCCGCGTCGACCGCGGCGAGCGGATCAACGTCGGCGCGCTGCTGTACTGCAAGGAGGCCGACTACCTCGGCGCCGCGATCCACCTCGACGAGACGCGGCTGCGCGCCCTCGACCCCGAGGTCGACGTCGTGGCCGTCACGGGGGCCCTGGAGGCGATCCGCGCGATCTGCACCGGCGACCGGGCCGCCGGCCCCGCCGCCGGCGGCACCGCCCGGACCCGCTTCGGCTGGCTCACCGCGCCGCGCAGCGCGATCGTCCAGCCCAGCCCGGTGCACGGCGGCATCACCGCCGACCCGGCCGCGGAACTGGACCGGCTGATGCGCCGTTTCGTGCACTGACCTCGGGATTCGCCCCACCGGTCGCCCTCGGGCTGCCGTCGCCTCCCCCGGGAGGCGGCGGCAGCCCTTCGTCGTTCCGGAATCCATTTCAGATACATAGCCGTATTGGGATACAGTCTTGTATCCGACGGCGCATCAGGAGGCGATCACCATCACCAGGCGGCTCACCCGGCAGCAGAGCCGGGAACTCACCCGCGAGCAGCTGCTGCAGGCCGCGGCCGAACTCTTCGCCGAGCACGGTGTCAGCGGCACCTCGGTCGAACAGATCGTCGAGCGCGCCGGCTACACCCGCGGCGCGTTCTACGGCAACTTCGAGGGCAAGCACGAGCTCGTCCTGGCCCTGCTGGAGCAACGCACCCAGCGCGAGCTCGAGGAGATACAGGAGCTCAGCCGCGACGCCGGGTCGTTCGACGACCTGATGGACCACATGCGCTCCTGGTACCGCCGGCGCGACGAGACCCTCGGCAGCTGGCTCGCCCTGCGCACCGAGCTCTGGCTCTACGGCCTGCGCGACCCGAAGCTCCTGCCGGTGCTCGCCGACCGCGAGCGGCGTTCGCGCGCCGCGCTCGCCCAGGCGCTGGAACAGGGCTTCGCCGACCGCTCGGTGGCCCCCCCGGCCCCGGTCGAGTTCCTGGCCCTCGTCGTGCACTCGTTGGGCGACGGCCTGTCCATCCAGCGCGTGATCTCCCCCGAGGACAGCGACATCGACACCGTCGCGAACGCCATCGAACTGCTGATGCGCTCGTGGAGCGCGCTCGCCCGGAACCCCGCGCCCGCCAACGAAGCCTCCCGCCCGTCCCCCGGGCATCCGACCGACAAGAGCCGGATGCCACCGATCGAGAAGCCGGAGAAGAACCCATGAGCAGCAAGGCTGGGCAGGCGGCGCAGCCGACCGCCGAACCGCCTGTCGCCTCCGACGCCCCCACGCCGGACCCGAAGCGGTGGCTCGCGCTGGCCGTCCTGCTGGTCGCCACCTTCATGGACCTGCTGGACGTCAACATCGTCACCGTGGCGATCCCGACCATCCAGGGCGACCTCGGCGCGTCGGCCGTCGTCGTCCAGGCGGTGACCGCCGGCTACACCCTGGCGTTCGCGGCCATCCTGATCACCGGTGGCAGGCTCGGCGACATCTTCGGCCGCAAGCGGATGTTCATGACCGGCGTCGCCGGGTTCGTGGTGTCCTCCGCCCTCTGCGCGGCCGCGCAGAACTCCGAGATGCTGGTCGCCGCCCGCATCCTCCAGGGCATGACCGCCGCGATCATGGTTCCGCAGGTCCTGGCGGTCATCCACGTCACCTTCGACCCGAAGGAGATCGGCCGCGTCGTCAGCCTGTACGCGGGCATGATCGGCCTGGCCATCGTCGCCGCCCCGATCCTCGGCGGCGCCCTGGTCGACTGGAGCCCGTTCGACCTCGGCTGGCGCGCCATCTTCGTGGTCAACCTGCCGGTCGGCATCGCCGCCCTGGTCGGGGCCTCGAAGTGGATGAGGGAGTCGAAGTCCCCGCACGCGATGCGGCTGGACCTGATCGGCATGCTGCTCGCGATCGTCGGCCTGCTCCTGCTGATGCTGCCGCTCATGCTCGGCCGTGAGCTCGACTGGCCCGCCTGGAGCATCACCTGCCTGTTCGGCGCCGCGCCCGTCCTCGTCGGCTTCGTCTTCTACGAGCGGCACAAGACCCGCAAGGACGGGTCCCCGCTGGTGATCCTCTCGCTGTTCCAGGTCCGCGCGTTCGGCGCCGGCGTCGCGGCGCAGATGCTCTTCAGCGCCGTGCCGGCGGGCTTCTTCCTCAGCTGGACGCTCTACCTCCAGGGCGGCCTGGGCTGGTCGGCGCTGCACACCGGTCTGACCGCGATCCCGTTCTCGCTCGGGGTCCCGATCGTCGGCACCATCGCGGTGCGCACGCTCTACCCCCGGTACGGCCGGTACACCCTGGTGGCGGGCGCCGTGGCGATGATGCTCGGCGTCGGCTCCTACGCCTGGGTCGCGAACCACGCCGGGAGCGAGATCACCTCCTGGCACGCCGTCCCGTCCATGCTCCTGCTCGGCTCCGGCATGGGTCTGCTGATGGCCCCGCTGACCGGTCTGATCCTGCGCGAGGTCAAGCCGCAGGAGGCCGGCGCGGCGTCCGGCATCATCAACGCGACCGGCCAGCTCGGCGCGGCCCTCGGCGTGGCGATCATCGGCGGTGTCTTCTTCTCCGCCCTGGCGAGCAACGCGGGCCCGCAGGCCGACAAGGTCATCCCGACCGTCCAGGCGGTGGCACCGGCCCAGGCCGGGGCGATCCGCGCCTGCGCGACCGACTCGCTCGGCCAGCCCGACCTGACCAAGGTGCCCGAGAGCTGCACCACGCTGCTCGCGAGCACGTCGGGCAGCAGCCAGGACGCCGGTTCCGGCGCCGACGCCAAGACGGTCGGCAGCACCCTGAACGAGATCCGCTCCAAGACCTTCATCGCCACCTACAGCGAGGCGCTGTACTGGGCGGCCGGCGGTCTGGTGCTGGTCACCGGCCTGCTGTTCCTGCTGCCGCACCGGACGCACCGGCCGGAGAAGCAGCAGGCGTGAGCCTCGGCGACCGAAGGGGTGTTCGCCCCCGACTGTTAGGCTGACCTGCTGCCCTGTCACCGACTGACGCGCGGTCAACTCCACCGCGAGGGCCCGTGGAACGCGGGCCGGTGACCGAACCCACACCTGGAGAAGCACAGTTATGAGCGGTACGACCTACCAGGTCATCACCCACGGCAAGTTCGCCGAGCTCACGGACGAACAGCGGGCTTCCCTGGTCGCCCAGGCCGGCGAGCACGACCTGTTCAAGGCCCGGTTCACCGAGGAGGGCACTGTCACGTACGAGCCCGCCCTGCTCACCTTCACGTTCCGCGTCCTCATCCCGGCGACCGACGACGACACCGAGGACCTCGTGCTGGGCCAGGCCGAGGAGCTGGCCGCGGCCGCCATCCACAAGCTCGGGGGCACCTACCGGGACCTCCGGTCGGTCTCCACCGACCTGTCCAAGATCAAGGTCAAGCGCAAGGGCCGCTGACCCCCGGATGGGACCCGGCCCGTGCCGGGCGCACGGGCCGGCAGGCTTCGGAAAGGATGCGTTCTCTCATGACACCCGAACAACTCGCCATCGACCTGGGCGATCCGGTACTGCGCCGGGTGTTCTCGGCGCTCGCCCTCGGCGCGACGACCTCCTCGGAGATCCTCTCCGCCTCGGGGCTCGCCGCACCGCAGGCCGCCAAGGCCATCGGACAGCTGGTCCGCAGCGGGCTGCTCGTCCAGGGCCGCGGCTCGCTGGCCTTGGACGAGGCCTCCCTCGCCGAGGCCGCGGAGACCGCCGCCCGGCGGGTGGCCGAGGAGATGGCGGCCGACCAGCCCGACCCGCAGCTGCGCGGGCACATCCGCGGCGGCATCCTGGTCGACGTGCCGGAGCAGGACGACGCGAGGCTCGCGGTGCTCGGGCACATCGCCGGGAGCACCTTCGCCGCCGGCGACGACTACGACGAGCGCGCGGTGACCGACCGCCTGCAGCCCTGGTGCGAGGGTGGCGTGCTGGACGCCGTCTCGCTGCGGCGCGCCCTCGTCGACGACGGGCTGCTGGCCCGTGAGTCCAACCGCTACCGGCTCGCCGCCCCCGTGGGCAGCGCCGGATGAAGACCGGCGGAAGGCCCCGCACCCGGAACGCGGGGCCTTCCGCCTCTTTCCCCTCCGGGCCCGTCGAGCGGACCCGGCCCCCTCAGATCCCGGCCGGCACCGGCCTCGGCCGGCGCACCGCGTCCAGCACGGCCGCCTGGTACGGCGTCAGCGCCGACGCGGACCCGGCGGGCGGGAACAGCGCCGACCAGTCCGGCCGGAACCCGCACTGATGGAGCGCGCCCAGCGAGTCGAGCACCGAGCGGCGCTCGGCCCGCCGACGGCCGGAGGGCAGCAGGCGACCGGCCCGCTCCCCGTGCTCCAGCGTCTGCCGGATCGGGCTGAGCAGCACCGGGTGGGTGCTGACCTCGACGAACACCTCGTGGCCGGCTGCGTGGAGCCCCTCCACCGCGGCGGCGAGCCGGACCGGCTCCCGCAGGTTGCGCATCCAGTAGCCGGCGCCGAGTTCGGTGCCGGGCACCGGCTCGGCCGTGACCGTCGAGTACATCGGCACCCGCGTCGGAACCGGCCGCAGCGAGCGCAGCGCGGCCCTCAGGTCGTCCCGCAGCTCGTCGACGTAGTGGCTGTGCGAGGCCACCGTGCCCTTGATCACCCGGCAGTAGACGTCCCGCCGCTCCAACTCCTCGACCAGCGCGGCGAGTGAGTCCGCGTCACCGGCCAGGACCGTCGAGCGGGGGCTGTTCTCCCCGGCGACGCTGATCCGGCCGCCGCTGGCCGCGGCCACCGCGTGGGCCTCGGCGGGCGGCAGCTCCGTGGTCGCCAGCGCCCCCTTGCCGACGATCCGCCGCAGCAGTCCGCTGCGCCGGCAGGCGATTATCAGGGTGTCCCGCAGGGACAGCGCCCCGGCGGTGTACGCGGCGGCGATCTCCCCCATGCTGTGGCCGACCACCGCGTCCGGCGTCACGCCCCAGCTGCGCCAGAGCGCCACCAGGGCGATCTGCAGGGACACCATGGTCGGCTGCAGGACGTCGATCTCCCCCAGCCTGGACGCCGTGTTGTCCAGGCCGATCTGCTCCACGACGGAGAAGCCGGCGAACTCCCGGACCTCCCGGTCGCAGCGGTGCAGGGCCTCGCGGAACACCGGTTCGGTGGCGAGCAGTTCGCACCCCATCCCGTACCACTGGGCGCCCTGGCCGGCGAACACGAACACCAGCCCGGAGGGCCGGTCGGGGGCGGCCTCGGGGAGGCTCCCGCCGCCCTCCGCCGTGCTCGACCCGTCGAGCCGCTCGGAGAGCTGCCCGGCGAGTTCCTCGTACGACTCGACGGCGAAGGCGACCCGGTACGGGCCGGCGGAGCCGGTCGCGGCGACCCGGCAGTAGTGGGCCAGCGGTGGCAGGTCGCGCCCGTCCAGGATCCGGGCCCGGTGGGCGAACAGCACCGCCCGGAGCCGGTCCCCGGTGTCGGCGGCGACGGCGAACAGCCGTGCGTTCACGTCTCCCTCTCTCGGTCCGGGTGGCGGGGCGCCGGGAGCCGGCGCCCCGCCGGACGGTGTCATCGGCGGACGGCGATCTGGTGGCGGTAGCTCTCCATCGGCAGCCCGCTCATCCACGGCACCACGCCGATCCGGCTGAGCGCCCGGATCGTGGAGTTCGGCTGGTAGCCGGCGAACATGCCGCCGAACATCAGGATCTGGCTGTGCGCCACGATCTGGCGCATCAGCGGGTTGAGCCGCTGGCGCTCCAGCTTCTTGCGGAAGTGGCTGCCCTGCGCCATCCGCCGCCGCACCGCCGCGCGGACCTCGGCGGAGATGTCGTGGTCGGTGGTCCACTCCAGCCCGTCGATCTCCGCGGCGGTCTTGCGCATCGCCGTGTACCGCTGGCGGGTGAACACGTCGATGTGGCTGAGGTGGCCGCCCGGGCGCAGCACCCGCTCGACCTCGCGCAGGAACTTGCCGAGGTCGGGATAGGTGTGCGAGCTCTCGATGTTGACGAGCACGTCCACCGAGGCGTCCTCGAAGGGGAGTTCCTCGGCGTCGCCGTGGACGAACCGCAGGCCGCTCCCCCGGGCGAGGGTGGCGTTGGCCCGGGTGATCGCCCTGGGCGACAGGTCGAGGCCGGTCATCCGGGCCTCGGGGACGATCCTGGAGAGGAAGTTCAGGCCCGCCCCGATGCCGCAGCCGACCTCCAGGACGTCCCGGCCGGCCAGGTCGTCGAGCTCGACCGGGAGGTCGCGCAGGGCGAGGAAGTACAGCTGCTCGCTGAAGCCGTCGGTCCACGGCTCGCCGAACCCGGGCAGCAGGGCCCGGATCTCCTCGGCGATCCTGGCGTCGTACATGCCCCAGTTCCACAGGTCGCCCTCACCGGAGAGGGTGGCGGCCATGTCGTAGATGGTGGCGCTGGCCTTCTTCATCCCGGCGGCCTTCTCGCCCTGGCGGGGCGCGCTGGACTCGTCGAGGTTGATGTCCTTGAGGCCGCTGGTGAAGGCGGTCATGATCTCGGGAGTGGCAGTCATGTGCGTTCTCCGGGAGCCGGGTCGGGGGCGCTCACGCGCTGACGGTGTCGCCGCGGACCAGGCCGAAGCCCTCGGGCACGTCGGCCGGGTCGCCGCCGGTGGTGAGGGGCCGGTTGTCCGCGTCGACGAACACGACGCTGGGTTCGTACGAGCGGGCGCGCTCCTCGGTCATCGAGGCGTAGGCGATGATGATGACCGTGTCGCCGGGGCTGATGAGCCGGGCGGCGGCGCCATTGATGCCGATGATCCCGCTGTCCGCCTCGCCCTCGATGACGTAGGTGCTCAGGCGGGCGCCGTTGTCGACGTCGACGACGTCGACCTTCTCGCCGGGCCAGAGGTTCGCGGCCTTCATCAGGGTGGCGTCGATGGTGATCGAGCCGACGTAGTGCAGGTCCGCCTGTCGCACCGTCGCTCGGTGGATCTTGGACTTGAGCATTTCGCGGAACAGCATGGTCTCCCCGTTCACCAGGTCACCGGCAGCTCGTGGACGCCGTAGATGATCATCTCCGCGCGGGTGCGGATCTCCTCGGCCGGGACGGCGAGGCGCAGCTCGGGCAGTCGGGCGGCGAGGCGCTCGAAGGCGATCCGCAGCTCCAGCCGGGCGAACTGCTGCCCGACACACTGGTGGATGCCGTAGCCGAAGGCCAGGTGCGGCACCGACTCCCGGGTGATGTCCAGCCGGTCCGGGTCGGCGCAGAGCGCGGGGTCGCGGTTGGCCGCGGCGAGCGACATCGAGACCGCGTCGCCGGCCGCCATCCGGTGCCCGTCGAACTCCAGGTCCTCGCCGGCCGCGCGGATCGAGCCACCGTGGACGACCGTCAGGTAGCGCAGCAGTTCCTCGACGGCCTTCGGGGCCAGCCCCTCCGGGTCGGCGGCCAGCGCGGCGTACTGCTCCGGGTGTTCGAGCAGCGCGAACGTCCCCAGGCCGATCATGTTGAGGCTGGTGTCGTAACCGGCGACGAGCAGCACGCTGCCGATCGTGGCAAGTTCCTCGTCGTTGAGCTCGCCCCCCGCGACGAGCGTGCCGAGCATGTCGTCGGCGGGCTCGGCACGCTTCGTCTGGACCAGCCGGGCCAGCGCGGCGCCGATGTTCTGCCAGCCCGCGATCGCCTCCTCGGCGCTGGAGTGCACGGTGAACAGCGCCTGGATGGCCTTGCCGAACTCCTCGCGCTGGTCGGCCGGCACGCCGAGCAGCTCGCAGATCGCGGCGACGGCCACCGGCTCGGCGAACGCCTCGACCAGGTCGACCGGCCCCCCGTGGGCGACCATCGCGTCGAGGTGGTGGTCCACCAGCTCGGTCATCCACGGTTCCAGCGTCCGGGTGCGGCGGGCCGAGAACCACGAGGCGACCTGGCGCCGGTAGCGGGTGTGCTCCGGCGGGTCCATCGCGGTGAACATGCCCGGCGGGATCGCCATGCGGGAGGAGGCCATCGGCAGCGGGATGGGCGAGCGCAGGATCTCCCCGCGCGAGCTCATCCGGCGCTCCGTCAGCAGTCGGCGGACCTCGTCGTAGCCGGTGACCAGCCAGCCGATGTGCCCGTCCGGGAACACCATCCGGGCGATCGGGTGCTCCGCGCGCAGTTCCGCGAGCCCCACGGCCGGGTCGAAGGGACAACTGCCTCGGCGCATCGGATGGCCGTCGACGGTGGGGATGGGGGTGGGGGTGGCGTCGCTCATCACTTCTCTTCCTCCGGTGACAGCAGCACCGGGAACCGTTGCATGGCCAGCAGGTAGCGCGGCGCGATCTCCGCCGGGTCGACGGCCGGCCGCAGGTCGGGGAACCGGTCGAACAGGCTGGTCAGGGCGATCTCACCCTCGATGAGGGCCAGGCTGCCTCCCAGGCAGTAGTGGGCACCGCGGCCGAAGCCCAGGTGCGGGTTGTGCTCGCGGGTGAGGTCCAGGCGCTCCGGGTGCTCGAACTCCTCCGGGTCGCGGTTGGCGGCCGCCAGCACCACCTGGATGGCCTCGCCCGGCTGCACCGTCACCCCGCCGATCTCGACCGGCTCGGTGGCGAAGCGGCGGAAGGTGTGCTTCACCGGCGCGGTGTGGCGCACCAGTTCGGCCACCGCGCGGTCGCCGATCGCGGGGTTCTCCTTGAACAGCCGCAGCTGGTCGGGGTGCTGGAGGAGGGTGAGGGCACCGAGCGCGATGAGGTTGCGGACGGTCTCGTGGCCGGCCTGCACCAGGACCATGGCCAGCGCCACCAGCTCGTCGTCGTTCAGCCGCTCGCTGTCGTCCTCCTGCGCCTCGACGAGCTCGGAGATCAGGTCGTCCCTGGGCTCGGCCCGGCGGGCGTCGATCAGCTTGCGGGTCACGTCGGCCATGCCGCGCACGGCCGGGGCGAACTGCTCCGGGTTGGGCCGCAGGGCCTGGGCCAGCGTCTCGCTCCACTCGCGCCACTGCTCGCGGTACTCCTCGTCCACGCCGAGCAGTTCGCAGATGACGATGATGGCCAGCGGGTGGGCGTAGTGCGCGATCAGGTCGGGCTCGGGCTCGGCCGCCAGGCCGTCCAGCAGGCGCTCGGCCACGCGGGCGATCGCCGGGGACAGCGCCTGCATCCGGCGCGCGGACAGCGCCCGGGTGACGAGCCGGCGCACCCGCATATGGTCGGCGCCGTCCATGGTCAGCAGGGTCGAGTCGAACATGTCGACGATGTCCTCGGGGACGCCCCGGCTGAGCATGCTCTGCCGGTGCGAGTCGCCCGGCGGGCGGCTGCGCAGGGTCGGCTCGCCCAGGACGTTCCTGACGTCCTGGTAGCCGGTGGCCACCCAGATGTCGCTGCCGTCGGCGAACTTGCCGCGGCAGACCGGACGGGGGGCCGAGAGCCAGCGCTCCCCCGCCGCGGGGTCGGTGATGAACGCCGGGTCGGACAGGTCGAACTCGCTGGCGAGCGGGTCCGGTCCGCTGGTCCCGGCGGGTTCGTCGGCGTCGTGCGGGTGCTCGGGCACGGCGGTGTCGGTCATGGGGTCAGCTCGCTCCTCGTTCAGCGTTTCGATCGGGCCGGGGCAGGCGGCCGGGGCGGCGCGGCAGGTCGGACGACCGGCGCGGCGCGGTGGATGGCGGCCGGTCAGGCGGCCGCGGCGGTGTCGGTGCCGACGGCGGCGGCCTCGGCCATCAGGCGGTCGGCCAGTTCGTCGGCGTGGCGGTCCCGCCAGTCGCGCAGCGGGGTGTGCTCCAGCCAGCGGTTGCACGCGCCCAGCGCCGGGCCGCAGGGGATCTGGTAGTCGGCGACCCGGTCCGGTGCGCCCTCGATGGCCCAGGCACTGGCCTGCGCGCAGTACCAGCGGAAGACCAGCGCCATCCGCCGCTTGGGGTCGGTGCCGGGTTCGGCGGCGCGGCCGAGCCGCGCGTACACCTCGTCGAACGGGGCGCCGAGGTAGTCGCGCTCCACCTTGGCGCGCACCGCGGCGGGCACGGCGTCCCAGGAGTCGTGGTTGCGCCACAGGTCGTAGAGCTTGGTCGCCCTGGCGTGGAACAGCACGCCGCGGCGGAACACCCGGGCACGGCCGCCGAGTTCGAACAGGCCGCCGTACGGCGCGAACGCCGTGTCGTGCACGTCGGCCTGCTGCAGCAGGTCCTTGGCTGCCGGGCTGATCCCGCTCTCGGCCGTGCACAGGTTGACCGAGCCGGTGAGGACGAAGTCGGCGCCGAGGACGAAGGCCGCGGCAGCCGACTCCGGTGCGCCGATGCCGCCGCCGGCGCCGATCCGCACGGCCCGCGCGACTCCCCCGAGCTCCGAGCGCAGTCGGCGCAGCGAGGGCAGCAGTGCCCACAGCGCCGCCAGGTCGGAGTGGTCGCCGGCGTCGCCGACCGCGCAGACGTCGTCCGCCAGCGCGACGCGCTCGCCGGCCGCCGCCTCCTCGGCGGTGAGCAGCCCCTCGGCCACCAGCTGCCGCGCGAGCGCGGCGGGCGGCGGCGAGAGGAACAGGCGCGCCGCGTCCGGGCGGGTCACCTTGGCCAGTAGCTTGCGGGGCACGTGGACGGTGCCGTCCGGCAGCACCCGGGCGCCGGTGAGGCGGTGCCGCACCAGGGCGGGCGTCACCTCGACGTGCGTCGCGGCCTCCACGAACCGGACGTCGTGCCGGATCAGCACGTCGACCAGCTCGTCCTCCGCTCCCGGGTCGAAGGGGTCGTGCGTGACGTTGACGCCGAACGGCGCGCCGGCCGGGGTGAGGTCCCGGATCCGGGCCACCGCCGCGCCCACCTCGGCCGCGGGGAGTCCGGCGGCGCCGAAGAAGGAGAGCAGGCCGGCCCGCGCCATCCGGGCGACCAGGTCCACCGAGCCGATACCGAGGCGCATCCCGCCCGCGGCGTAGGCGAGGCGGACCCCGTAGTCACGGCGGAAGGCCGCCGACCCCAGCTCCCCGGGGCCCCGGACGGCCTGCGCCGTCGCGGCCGGCAGCCTTGCGGCCCGGTCGTCCGCGGTCGCAAGCCCCGCGGCCGGGAACCCCGTGCTCGGGAGCCCTGCCGCCGGGAACCCCGCGGCCGAGAGCTCCGCGGCCGGGAGCGGGGTGGCCTCGGTCCGGATCCGGTCGATCAGCTTGGTCAGCACCTGCCCGGGGCCGAGCTCCCGCACCCGGAACCCGCCCAGAGCCATGAGCAGCCGGATGCTGTCCGTCCAGCGGACCGGCGAGACGATCTGCCGGCGGAGCGTGGCGGCCACCTCGCCCGCCCGGTAGGGCCTGGCCTCGACGTTGCCGATCACCGGGATCTTGGGCGCGGCGAAGGTGGTGGCGTCCAGCAGCCGTCCGAACTCCTCGGCGGCCCGCGCCATGTAGCGGCTGTGGAACGGCGCGCTGACGTTGAGCGGTGCGCAGCGGGCGCCCGCCTCCTTCAGCAGCGGCAGCGCCCGGTTGACGGCCTCCACCGGGCCGGCGATCACCGTCTGGGTGGGCGCGTTGTCGTTGGCGAGGTCGAGCTCGTCGAGGGCGTGGTCCCGGAGCACCTGCCGGACGAGCCCGGCGTCGACGCCGGAGACCGCGGCCATCGTGCCGCCGGTGACCTCGCCCATCAGCCGGCCGCGCTCGGCGACCAGCCGCAGCCCGGTCTCGAAGTCGTACACCCCCGCGGCGAACAGGGCGACGAACTCCCCGAGGCTGTGGCCGAGGACGTAGTCGGGCAGCCGGCCGCCCTCCTGCACGGCCGCCAGCCAGGTGAGCGCGTTGACGACGTACAGCGCGGGCTGGGTGTAGCGGGTGTCGCGCAGGTTGCGGCCCGGGTCCTCCAGGCACAGTTCACGGACGGAGTAGCCGAGCACGGCGTCGGCCCGGGCCACCAGGTCGGGGAACCGGTCGAACACCTCCCGGCCCATGCCCTTGGCCTGCGCCCCCTGCCCGGGGAAGACCCAGACGTCGAGCGTCCCCGGGTCGGCGTCGAGCGGCTTCGCGTCGCCGGCGGGTCGGGCGGGCACTGCCGTCGGAGCGGTCACGGGTGTCACCTCGGTTCGTCGTGCGGGGGTGGCGAGCGCGGGGCGTGCGTCGAGCACGGCCCGGTGGAGCACCTCCTCGCGGGCGTACGGGGACAGCAGCGGCATGACCCGGGACGAGCTGCCCTTCGGCAGGGCCGCGCGCACCAGGTTGGCCATCGAGCCGGACGGACCGAGGTCCAGGAAGAGCAAGTCGTCCCGGGCCAGCAGCGGGCCGAGCGCCCTCGTCAGGTCGAACGGGTCGCGCAGCACCCGCCAGAGGTGGGTCGGGTCGATCATCTGCACGGCCGTCCCGGTGGTTCCGGAGATCAGCGGCGTCGTCGCGGGCCTGGTGGTCAGCGAGCCGACCAGGTCCTTGAAGGCGCCCTCCATCGGGTCAATCAGCGGTGAGTGGAAGGGGTAGAGCACGGGCAGCCGCTGGCAGAGCGTGCCGGAGGCCTGGAGGTGGCGCTCGATCCGGTCCAGCTCCCCGGCCGTCGAGGCGAGGACGAAGTTCTCCGGCGAGTTCACCGCGGCCACGTGCGCCCGGGCGAGGACGGGGTCCCGCCGGGCGAGGCCGACGTCGGCGAGCACCGCGAGCATGCCCCCGCGGGGGCACTCCGCCTCGAAGAGCTCCACCTGCCGCAGCAGGGAGGTCAGGCACTCCTCGGGGTCGACGATGCCGGCCACCGCGGCCGCCGCGACCTCGCCCAGACTGGCGCCTAGCACCGCCGCCGGCTCGAAGCCGTACGAGCGCAGCATCCGCGCCAGGGCGTACTCGACCATGAAGATGGCCGGCTGGGTCAGCGACAGCCGCGTCATCGGCCGCTCGGGCCCGTGGTCGCCGCCGTGGATGGCGGCGACCACGGAGTCGCCCCGGGTGTCGCGGACGACGGCGTCCAGGGAGTCGAGGGTGTCCCGGAACACGGCGTCGGCCCCGTAGAGCCACTTGCCCATGCCGTGGTACTGGGAGCCCTGACCCGCGAAGAGGAAGACCGGTGTGAGCATGGTCAGGAGGCGCGCAGGGCGGCTTCGAGGACCTTGTGACCGGTGGGCAGCTGGGTCACCGACTCGACGGTGAAGCCGCCCTCCTCCAGGGCCCGGCGCATCGCCGGCTCGTCAAGGCCGAGGGTGCCCTCGTCGCACGCCACCGCCTGGAACATCGCGCGCCAGCCGTCGATGTCGTTCTCCACCAGCGGCTCCAGCACGAGCAGCCGGGCGTCGGCCGGGCTCTCGGCCATCGCGGTGGCGATGGTCCGCAGGATGCGCACGCAGTTGTCGTACGTCCAGTCGTGCAGCACGTTCTTCAGCAGGTAGCGGTCGGCCCCGGCGGGGACGGACGCGAAGAAGTCGCTCGGCACGTAGCTGATCCGGTCGAGCACCTCCTGGTCGCGGACCCGGCCGAGGGCGGCCGTGCCGCGGCTGCAGACGCTGGCCCGGTCGGCGACGACGCCGTTGAGCCCGGGGTTGGCGGCGAGGATGCCCGGGAGCAGGCCGCCGCTGCCGCCGCCGACGTCGACGACGGTCTTGGCACCGGTGAAGTCGTGCTGCTGGACCAGGCAGTGGGCGACCGGCGCGGCCAGGTCGATCATGCCCTGGTCGAACAGCTCGGCGGTCTCCGGGTGGGTCTCCAGGTACTCGTACAGCGACTCCCCGAACACCTCCTGGAAGCCGGAGCGGCCGGTCTTGACGGTGTGCATCAGGCCGGCGAAGGCGTCGTCGTACAGCTCGGCGGAGAGGATCGCGAAGTGGCGCTGGGTGAACGGGTGGTCGGCCCGCAGCGGCGCGTAGGCCTCGGCGAGCCTGAACTTCTCGCCGTCGCGCTCCAGGATGCCCGGCACGGTGAGCATCTGCAGCAGGCGGTACAGCACGTCGGGGTCGGTCTCGGTGCGCTCGGCCAGCTCGGCCGCGGTCATCGACCCGTCGGCGAGGATGTCCGCGATCTCCAGTCGGGCGGCGACGGCCAACGCGCGGGCGAACCAGCCGCTGACGGCCAGCTTGAGGATCTCCATGGGTTGTGGCTCCTTCGAGGTCCGGTCAGGCGGTCCGGCGCAGCCGGTCGACCAGCGCGGAGGGGGTCGGGTTTTCGAACATGTCGGTGAGGGCGAGCCGGACGCCGGTGAGGTCCCGGATCCGCTGGGCGAGCACGACCGCCAGCAGCGAGTGCCCGCCGTTGGCGAAGAAGTTCGCCCCGGCGTGCAGGTCCTGACGCTCCAGCAGCTCGGCGAAGAGCGCGGTGATCGCCCCGGTCAGCTCGTCCTCCGTGGCCGCGGCGGGGCCGACGGCGGCCGGGCCCTGGTCCTGCGCCGCGAGGGCCGCGAGGGCCAGGTAGTCGACCTTGTCGCTGCCGGTGCGCGGGAAGGCGTCCACCGCGACGAACCGGTGCGGGATCACCGAGCGCGGGAGCAACTTGTTTGCGTGGTCCCAGAGTTCGTCGACGGCCTCGGGCCGGTTGGGCACCCGGACGAACGCCGCCAGCGAGCCGTCCGCCCCGGGGTCTCCGACGACGACCACGGCCGCCGCCTCGACGTCGGGGTGGCCGACCAGCACGGCCTCCACCTCGGCCAGTTCCACGCGGTTGCCGCGCAGCTTGACCTGGCGGTCGGTCCGGCCGTACAGGTCGATCCGGCCGTCCGGGCGCCAGCGGCCGACGTCCCCGGAGCGGTGGAAGCGGCCGTACTCGGTGTTCTCGCCGAAGCGCTCGCCGGTCAGCTCGGGCCGCCGGTGGTAGCCCTCGGCGACGCCGATCCCGGCCACGCAGAGCTCGCCGCGCAGGCCGATCGGCAGCGGGCGGCCGTGCGGGTCGGCGATGAAGATCCGGGTGTTGGCGACGGGCGCGCCGACGTCCACCCGGCCGGTGCGGTCGGCGGTCATCCGGCCGGCCGTCGCCCAGATCGTGCTCTCGGTCGGGCCGTAGACGTTCCAGAGGTCGGCGCCGGCCGCGAGCAGCGTGTCGGCCAGTTCGGCGGGCAGCGGCTCGCCGCCGGTCAGGATGGTCCGGCCGGCCGTCAGGTCGGCGTCCTCCCGTACGACCAGCCGCCAGGTGGTCGGGGTGGCCTGGAGGAAGCCGATGTCGTGGGCGGTGACGGCCGCCGCGAGGAGCGCGCCGTCGGTGCGCGCCTCGTCGGGGAGCACCACGGTGTGGCCGCCGTGCAGCAGCGGCATCATCAGTTCCAGCGAGGACGTGTCGAAGCTGTACGTGCTCAGCCAGCCGGTCGGCCGGGGGGATCCGGCCACGCCGAACCGCTCGGCGTAGTCGACGATGTGGTTGACCAGGCTGCGGTGCGGGATCGGGATGCCCTTGGGGCGGCCGGTCGAGCCCGAGGTGTAGATCAGGTAGGCCAGGTCGTCGGGCCCGACGGTCACCGCGGCCGGGTCGACCGGCACCTCGGGGGCCGTGGCGCAGTCGGGCGCGGCCACCGCGCGGGGGCCGTCCGGCGCGGTGATCCCCGCGCCGACGATCACGGTGCGGGCGCCGGCGTCGTCGAGCTGGTGGGCCAGCCGCTCCTCGGGGTGGTTGGGGTCGAGCGGCAGGTAGGCCGCGCCCGCGAGCCAGGTGCCGAACACCGCGGCCGCGAGGGCCGCGCCGCGCGGCAGCAGCAGGGCGACGACGTCGCCGCGCCGCACGCCGGCCTCGGTCAGCCGGGCGGCCGTGTCGACGGCGGCCGACCACAGCGCGCCGTACGTCACCGCGCTGTCGCCGTCCCGGACGGCCAGGGCCTTCGGCTCGGCGGCGGCGCGCCGGGCGAAGCCCGCGAGCACCGACGGCGGTTCGACGGCGCGGTCGGTCGCGTTGGCGGCGTCGATGACCGCGTGGTCCCGCTCCGACCAGGTCGGCAGCGAGGCGATCGGCGCGTCCGGTTCGGCGCCTACCGCGACCAGCAGGGCGTCGTACCGGCTGACCATCAGTTCGACGTCGGATCGATCCAGCACACCGGTGTAGAACACCGCGCGCACGGTGGCCTTGTCCTTGCTGGCGGAAACGAAGAATTCGAGGTCGAACTGGCTGAAGCCGTTCTCCACGACGACGAGCTCGGCGTCGGTTCCGGCAATCGTGAAAGCGCGCTGGTCCTCGACGTAGGGAACGTAGTTGAAAACGTGCTTGAACAGCACGTTGCGCCAACCGGAACCGTCCCGTTCGACGACGTCGAGCAGATCGTCGGCGGACACGTCCTGGTGGGCCATCGCCTCCAGGAAGGTGCGACGGGCCAGCGCCGCGAGATCCCGGAAACTCGCCTCCCGGTCGAGCATCAGGCGCAGCGTGACCAGGTTGCTGTGGTAGCCGATCGCGTCCATCGCCTCCCGGGTGCGGGAGTTCACCGGCGAACCGATGGTCAGGTCAGGGCCGGCGCCGTGCGCGGCCAGGAGCACCGCGTAGGCGGTGAGCAGGACCACCGACTCCGGGGCCCGCAGCTCCCGCTGCAGGCGGCGCACCACCGCGTGGGCCTCGGGCGACAGCACGTGGGTGACCTCGTCGCCCCGCAGCGTGGTGACCGGCTGCTCGGCACGCTCGCACCACAGCTCCAGCCCGGAGGACCGGAACCCGGCCATGGTCTGCGCCCAGTAGCGGCGGCTCTTCTCCGACGCCTCGGGCTCGTGCCAGGCGGGCACCTCGACGGGCTCGGGGTGCCCGCCGGCGAGCACCGCCTCGTACAGGGTGACGAACTCGGCGCGCAGGATCGCCGTGGACTGGACGTCCGACACGGCGTGGTGCAGGGCCAGGCAGTACACGTCGTGGTCCGGGCCGTGCAGCAGCAGGGCGCGCACGAGCGGGCTGCCGTCCGCGAGGAAGGGGCGGGCGACGAAGGCGGTCAGGGCGGCGAGTTCCTCGCCCTCACCGAGGTCGGCCTCCTCCAGGTCGACGGCCAGGGAGGCCGGGACGGACCTGGTGAGCTCGGCGTCCTTGCGGTGGAAGACCGTCCGCAGCACCTCGAAGCGCTCCAGCAGGAGCTGGGTGGCCTTCGCCGCCGCGGCGGCGTCGAGGCGGCCGTGCACCCGCAGGCCGAGCGACAGGTTGTTGGCACCACTGCCCGGGACCAGCTCGTCGAGCAGCCACAGGGTGGTCTCCTTGCGGGACGCGCGAACGGCCCCGCCCGGTATGTCGGGGCTCACGCGCCGCCCTCCGGCCGGGCGGCCAGCAGGCCGGCCACGGTCTCGGCGACGGCGGGGGTGCGCAGGAGGTCGCGGTGCTCGACCTCGAAGCGGTGCTCGTCCGCGATGACGATGGGCGCCACGCCCGGCGTGGTGCGCATCCGGTTCAGGCCGCTGCGCTCGCTGCCGGAGGTGACCACCGTGGCGCGAGCCCAGCCCGGCCGCGGGTCGAGGCCGGAGGCGGCGCACAGGTAAGCCATGAACGAGCCGACCATGGCAACCAGTTCGTCGGCGTAGTCCTCGGCCAGCCCGGCCCGGAGCAGGGCGCCCCGGCCGATCGGCGTGAACACCGAGTACAGCTCGGCCGCGAACTCGGCCGGCTCGATGCCGGGCTTGGCGGCGAGCAGTTCCGCCGTCCCGGACAGGTTGGCGATCTCCTCCTCGGTCAGGATGGTCGTCATGTTGCCGACCACCCGCCCGAACTGGAGGTGGGCGGTGGGTACGTCGACCAGCTCGGGGTCGAACACGATCACCGCGGGGGCGACGGCCTGGCGCTCGGCGACCTTCTCGGCCAGGGCGCCCGCGAACACCGAGCCCGCGCAGTAGCCCATGACCGCCCGGACCGTCCGTCCGGACGCCTCGATCTCGGAGAGCCAGCCCTCCAGGTACTCGTCCGGCGAGGCGCCGGTCTCGGGGGCGCGGACCGGCGCGACCGTCTGCCAGAGCGAGAAGTCCGGATTCAGACCGGGCGCCAGCTCGGCGAACCCGCCCTCGTTGCGGCCGGTCACCGGGAAATCGGCGGCGAGCACGATATCCGCGTCACTTCCGGCGTCGAAGACGACGTTCCACACGGCAGGGTTGGGCATATTGACTCCCCCGATTGTCAACGATGAGTTGCCGGGTAATTTCACGGGCCTGACGAGGCCTCACCGGCCCGGGCCACCCCGGATACTAGATCCAGCTGATCAGCCTGTCCACATCAATCGATCAAGACCAATCACGCCTGATCATGATGCGCCTTACGCGACTTTGAGCCATGGGGGAGGGTTTCGGACACACGCGACAAGATCGCCATTACCCAGAAATCCGGCACGCCAAACATTCCCTTGCTGAGAAAGTGCGCGAAATTCCCGGAAAATCGGCGGAAATCCAGTGGATCACACACCCGATTCCGCCCCAAACGCCCCCTGCGGAGGGGCATCGCGCCACCGGGAACTGTCCGAAAGTCTTCGCACCGGCCCCCACCGCGCCGACGGCGCCCGCCAGGGGCCCGGAGCCCACCGCCGGCATCCGCCGCAGCGTCGGAGTTGACGGGACATCACGAGCGGTATCGCCCCGTCGGCAACCTCATCTGACGCTACGTCCGCCGGTCATCACGCCCGACACTGCGGGTGCCGATACATCATCCGCGCAGGTCGCGGCCTTGGCCGTCGATGTTCGGATCCGCTCGGCGCTTCCCCGGCATCTTCACCTGCACAGGGCACCAGCGGCATCATGATCTGTCGTGCTGCCGCGTCTGGCCAGCTACGGCGCCTCTTACTGCTGGTCCGCCCGGACACAGTCCTGCGGTGGCACCGCGACCTGCTCAAGCGACGCCATGCCGCGACCTGCGCACCGACGCGTCGCGGGCGCCCGCCCACCGTCCGCTCCATCCGCGCCGGGGCCAGATTCCTGATCCGCGACCGCGACGCCAAGTTCACCGCCGCCTTCGACGCCCTGCTGACCGACGCCGGACTCACTGTTGTCACCCGGCATCCGGATACCGCGAATGAACTCCATCATGGAGCGCCGGATACAGACCTGCCGCAGGAAGCTCCTGGACCGCACTTCGATCTGGCACCAACGCCACCTCCTCCACGTGCTCCGCGAGTTCGAGACCCACGACAACGAGCACCGGCCCCACCGAGCACTGAAGCAAGCCGCGCCGCTCCGTCCCCCACCCGAACCGATCGACGTGCCAGCGCAGATCAGGCACCTTGAGATCCGCCGACAAGACCGACACGGAGGAACCCTGTAGGAGTACCAACACACGCCGCGTGAGCAGGCCGGATGATCTATCGGCCCCCGCACCCGCCGGAGTCCCCCGGCCGTCACCTGCGGCTCGTGCGCTGACACTGTCTCGGAAACGGCAAAAGCCCCGCTGGCCTGGACCTTCGTCCAGTCAGCGGGGCTCCGACATCACTGTCGGGACGACAGGATTTGAACCTGCGACCCCTTGACCCCCAGCGGTCGAAAAGGTGTCCGCCCAATGTTCACCAGTCCGAATCCCGCAGGTCAGGGCCCATCCCGTCTGCCACGCATGACGCGTGATGTCACCTCATGGCGCCCAGTCCGTGAGAGGCGCGTGAGAGGCCGGTGGGCCGCAGCGAGCTTCCTCACTGCGGCTCACCTCCTTCTGGGTCGGGCTTCGCTTCATCGCCGGCGCGCTGGTTCGAGGCTGTTGCTTCGGCGAGCGGCGTCCGGTGGTCATCGAACCTGGTCCAGCGGGTACCCCTGCGCGAGGGCAGCCTTGCGGAAGGCAGCGAGCCGGTCGGCGGGGACGGCGAAGTGGCGCTCGCCCAGCCGGGTCGCGACGGTGCGCAGGCGCCGGTCCCCGGCCAGGAGGGCCGCCACCGCAGGGTCTGCGCATTCGATCAGGTGGACCGGGCCGGTGTCGCGGACCTGGCCGAGGCGGCGGGCTGCGTCGTCCAGGAGTGTCGTGACGGTCTGCGGCAGCGGATGCCGGCTTGCCGACTCCAGGTAGCGGCGCAGCTCGGTGAGGTCGCGTCCGGCGTCGGTGGCTCGGAGCAGGGAGCGGTGGGTGAGGCTCCAGACGTGGTCGCCGGTCTTGTCGGCGAAGGCGTCCAGGAGCAGGGCGTCGGCGAGGGCGAGTCCGTCGAGGGCGGCGATGTCGTGGTTGGGCAGAACGGTGATCCGGCCGGGCCGGGTTGCCGGTTGGGGTTTGGGGCTGGGGGTGTAGGTGGCCGCCTGGTCGGTGGCGTAGGCGCCGAGTGGGTTGAGGCGTAGGGCGAGCAGGCCGTCGTAGCGGCTGAGTTGGTCGAGGTAGTCGCCGCCCCAGTTGTGCTGGTAGTCCGTGCGGGCTCCGGCGGGCGGGATGTAGTCGATGTCGATCAGGCCGAGGACGGCCGCGTATTCGAACAGCACGGCGAGGGTGTAGCGGCCCTGGAGCAGCGGCCAGTCGTGGTGGCCGTCGTAGCCGAGGCTTCCGTACTGGGGGTCTTCCAAGTACAGCTTCCACAGGGCGCGTTCGCTGCGGGTGATGACGGGGTCCTGGCCGGCTTGGTTCATCTGCGCGAACAGGTCGTCCGCGGTGATCCATTGGCCGGCGGTGCGGGTGGTGAGTGCCTGGCCGACGAGTTCGCGGCGCGGTCGGGCGGCGGTGAGGACGTTGGCGGCGCGCTGGCCTTTGATCTCCTCGATCCGGGAGAATTCGTCCAGCAGGGTGTTCTTCAGCCAGCGCTGCCACAGGGCGGCGATGGTCTCGTGTGTGGGCTTGGCGAGTGCGGTGCGGCCGCGTGGGGTCAGCGTGAGCCTGCCGGCAGCGATGGTTGCCAGGCCGCCGGCCTGGAGGAGCAAGGGCCAGGCGAAGGCGGCGATGGCCTCGTGTTCGTAGAAGTCGCCGTCGTCGAGGACTTCGGTGATCGCGGCGACGGTGGCCGCGCTGGGCCTGCGGGTCTTCTCGCTGCAGCGGAGCTTGCCCGTGGCGCACAGCTGGAGCACGGCGGCCAGGTTGGCCTGCGCCTCGTGTTCGGTGGCGCGGATCCGGCGTTCCTTCTCCTGCCGGTCATCGAGCTGGTGATCGATGCTCACAACTGTCCCATGGCCACGGTGTAGCGGAAGCCGTCCGGGCCGCAGGACCGTTCCAGGATGTGGACGATCTTCCGGGCGTCGTCGTGCGGGCCGGAGACGTAGAACGGCTTGCCCTCGCGCCCGAAGTCGATCGCGGGCTCGTCGCCCCGCACAGGCCCGAGGTAAGGGGCGGTGTCCGCGAAGCCGGGTGCGGGCGAGAAGCCGAGGGAACGCGCGTACGCGACCGCGCCGTGCACGATTGTGCGAGCCTGGTCGAGCTCGATGCTCAGCGGCGGCAGGTCGAATGCCGAGTAGTACCGGCGCAGGTATGTGAGGAGTGAGCCGGCTCCGATGACCTCCGGCTCGACGATGTTCTTGACGCCCAGGCAGTGGACGTCCACCAGGAATCCGCACACCGTTACTCTGCTAGACCGCTCCTGGCGGGCCGCCAGTACCTGGGCGAAACCTGCCGTCTCCGAATTCTCGGCGGCGTGCGGGTCGGCCGCCGCCCACGCGGGTGCGGCGGCCAGTCCCAGGCCGGCGCTCCAGCCCGCGTTCACCCAGCACCCGATCACCGGCCGATCCGCCGGGGCCGTCCCTTCCGCCAGGCTCTCGGCCGCCTGTCGCAGCAGCGCACTCGCCTGCGTGGGGCGCATGCCCAGGGCCCTCGCGATCTGCTTCGGCCCGCTCCCGGCTGCCCGCAGTTCCAAGACCCTGGCCAGGACATCGTCGCTCTCCATCACCCGGGCATTGTCCTTCAACCCCGGACACCGGAGCGCCCACCCCTGGTCGTTCAACCCGAACGGCTGGCGCATGCCCCAAACCGCCTCCGCCGCCCTGGCGGTGGCGGTACGCTGAGGCGTTCCAGATCCGGCTTCCCGTCATGGGTCGCCCCGCTCGTATCAACCAGTCGGCTTCGTCCAGCCGCGGTCACGGGCGCGCGACCGGGCGGTAGCCGTTCCCGGCGAGTCAGGCCCGCGCCCGACCGCGCTGCCGCTCCTCGGCGAACAGGTGGAACCGACGCAACTCGTCCTCACGGCGCGCCAGCACGTCCTTGAAGCGGCGGAACGCGCCACGGCCGGAGATCGCGATCTCCAGGCGATCCGCGAAATCGGCGTCACCGATCGTGGCGATGAACAGCTCCACGTCCCGGTAGCCGTCCCGGGAACCCTCGCACCACACCGGCAGCCACCGATCAGGATCCTCGTCGTCCTCCGTCTGCTCGCCGGAGTCGACCAGCTGAGGCCAGCAGTCACCGGTGGTGAGGTCGATCCGGCCACCGCCGAGGACCGGGTCGCCTTCCAGCAGCCCGGACAACTCTTCCAGATCCACCGGCAATGGCCTGAGCGGTGGCACCGGGCCGCGCCCCAGGGCAGCCGCAAGCTGCCGCGCCAGCTCCGCGTCCCCCGCCCAGTCGCGCCCACCGAGTGCGGCGATGCACCGCTCGGCCAGGTCCGCCGCCCCCGGCACCCGCGCGGTCACCGCGTCGCCGACCGCATCTCCGACCTGCTGCAGAACCTCCGCGACCGGCTGCCCGGAAAGCAGCGCAACCAGCGCCGCCCCGTCGCAGGCATGCCGCGCGGCGCGCAGCCGCCGCAGATTCTCGGCGCCCGGCGTGCCGAGGCAGCCGGTGACCACCTCGAGGTCGACGGCGAGCATACGGTCACGCACGGCATGACGGGCGATCATGGCGACGAGTTCCGCCGTGTCGAGAGTCCCGGCGAGCATACGGAAGCGCCGCTCGGTGGGATCCACGGTCCGCCTGTCAGTGCCGGACTCGGGCAGAGTGTTCCAGGTGAAGCCGGCGCGTACAGCAGCCAGTGCCGCCGCGACCGTGTGCGGGCACAGCACGGTGGCACGGCTGTCGGGGCAGTCGCACTCACCCGTCAGGACGCGCCCCACGACGCCGACCCAGACCTGCCAGGTCCGGGTGCCGTCCACGACATCGGCGTTGGCTCCGCCGAAACCGGGCTCCAGGTTGCGCACAGCGCCGGCGGTCAGCAGCTTCTCGCCGCCGCAGTACGCCTGCGCAGACGCAGCGGCCCGGACAGTGTCGGTAGCGATGCTCAGGGCCATGCCCGTCATCCAACCCTGCCCGGCCGAGCTCCGGGTGTCAGGTCCACGAACGGGTAAATCCTCCGTCCACGCCCATGGCCCAATCGCGCACCCGACGTACTCGGGATCACGTCAAACGCCGTCGGGCGCCGAAAACAGATCCAGCCGCCTTCCCCGGGCCGTCCGCCCGTATCCGACCAGCCTCGCGACCTGGTCATCCGGCTCGGCGCCGAGAACCCCCGATGGGGCTCTCGCCGCGTAGCGCATCCGCGCGTACCTGAGAAGCCGCCACCGCCGCGCCTACTTGGAGGCTAGCTGAGCGTGGACGACAGGGGACAATCACGAGCTCGGCGAAGCACGGGCAGCCGCTCACACGGACCTCAGGGAGCGTCGGGCAAGCCTCTGCCCGGCTCTGGGCAAGTCTGCGCCGTAGTTGGTGACGGGCGACGTCCGGGCGCTGGACGGCCGTCGCCCTCAGGTGTGCGGATGTCAGCGTTGCCCGTTAGCCTCCCGGGTATGCCACACCGCGCCATACCGCGCCACTCAAGCGGCCTTCTCGCCCTGGCCGCCGCGGACGCTTTGTGGGTCGATTTGACGGCCGGCAGTGCTGTGCCGACGGCTTCCGGGGCGCTCAGCTGCTCTCCTGCTGATCCCGGGGCGGGGTACGTACTGCTCGGCGAACGCGCGGTGGCGACGGTGAGGGGACCGGGCGGCCGGTGGAGCGTTGACGAGACCGACGTACGGCGGGCGGCGACGGAGCTGAACGCGGTCGAGGTGAACCTGGATGACCTGGTCCGCGTCGGTCCTTTCCGCGGCTCCCTGAACCCGGAGCGCAACGACCCACCCACACTGCGGTGGCGTCAGCGCATCGCCCGGGAACAAACCAGCGCACAAGACCCTGGCAACCACGGGCGCGCACCGCGGCACGACAACGGCCAGTTGCACCATCTGGGCGGGATCGACTGGCGCCGGACCTTCGTGGAGCGCACCCGCGACCAGACGGCGCGAACATGGTGGCTGCCACGGTCCGTGGTCAGGGTGCTGGACGCGGCCCAGCACACCGAAACCCAGTGGCTCCAAGCCGCACGGACCTGCCGGGACTGCGCGGCCGTCACCGACCGGTCCTCCGGCCAGTGGCGCGTCCACACCGCAGACGGCCCGCAGACGATCTGCCCCGACTGCCGCACTTTCGCGCTGCGCCCGTACAACGGCGAGCTGGAAGGCCACCTGTACTCGACGCTCAGCAGGAAGCACGGCTTCTCCCGCAAGGTTGCCGCGTGGGGATGCGCCGTCTGCCGGACAGCACCCGCCGCCGCGCTCGACCACTGCCACGAACACGGCTACGTCCGAGCCCCCGTCTGCCAGTCCTGCAACACGCAGGAACGACCCGACCACCTGTACAGCAACGACGTACGCGTCGGCGACCGCTACACCCGCCTCTTCCACACCCATGCCGACACCTGGCTCCGCCACTGGCACCGCTGCCCCGGCTGCCGCGCCCGCACCACACTCCCACTGCCACACCTGGCCGCATGGACCGCCCACACGGCCAGCCAGTCGCTGCGCCCGACCCATCGCGCCCCTAGCAGCTCTCGCGGGCGCAAACCCTGCGGTGCGCTGCGCGCGTCCTGGACGGGCAGCCAGAACACGTCCGGCTCCTGCCTGATCACCGTCGCCGTCGACTTCTGCCCCTCCGGCGAACACCGCGTCCTGGCGCAAGTCCCCTACCGCGAAGCCGCCGAACGGTTCCGTACTTGGCTGGCCATCACCGCCCCTGTCGTGGCTGCCGCGGCCGGACCCGGACGCCTGGACGGCATCCCCGCCCAACAGTTCCGGCCCGTCATCGCGGACACCAGCAGCGAGGGCCTGATGCTGTTCTGAGCCAAGAGCGGCATGCGTATCGGACGGTGACGGGGTTCGCCGGTGGTGCCGGGCGGCGAGCAGGGACGGGGTCAGGCCGGAGCCTATCTCGTCAACCTCCCACGGCACCTGATCCCACCCTCATGACACGGAGTCCGTAAGAGAGCCGGGTGAGTCGCAGTGACTTCCTCCCTGCGGCTCGCCTCGCCGGGGATCGCATAGGCATGCCCAGTGAAACGACTTGAGATAGCCAGTTGTATGGATCAGCAGTCATGGTCAGCCGCAATTGCTCAGCAGGTCATGGGTTCTGCGTATGCCTCGCCATGGCAATTGCGCTCTCAATTTCTGCCTTAAGGTGTTCGATTTCACGGTTGGCACGCCGCGCGTATGACATTGAGCCTGAGTCTTCCCGGTGTGGCCGTCCGCTGGCCATGCTTAGGCGTTGGTCAGGCGCAGGCGGGTGGTCTCGTACGACAAATTGGATATAACCGTGAAACATTGCCGTGGCTGGCTTGACGATGACGTGGTCAATCTCTCGGACGGTGAGCGATCGAATGCCTTTCATACGTGGGCCATAGCCCTCCTTGCGGATGGTGACGGTTTCGCCGTCGAAGTTGATGCTCCCGAGCACACCTTTAACGGTGGTTAGTCTCTGCTGATTGCTGGATACAACCGGCGGTGTGCCGGCCTCTACGGGAACTGCGTGCGAGAGCAGCTGGCCTCCTGCTGGTGTGGCATCAGCGCTATCGTTCTGCTGCTCTTCCTGGTTCCGTGCGGTGCCGGCACCGGAGGTGGGTGCAGACTGCGGGCCGGCAGGCGGCTGCTCGGGTGATATGCGGCCGGGCATGGTCGCGTCTGCGTCCCGCCACACCGTGCGAAGCCCGGCGACGAAACCGTCGAGATACGCCCTGCTCGGAGTAAAGGACCAACGGTCGTAGCCGATCGGGTCGACCAGGGCTCCGAGGTGATCGGCGAGCAGCGGCAGCCATGTTGGCCTCGTGGCGCCCGAGGGGGCTTGTCCCATCTGTATGTCTCGCCACCCGTTGCGCCAGCCTTCCAACCAGCCTCCGAAGTCGAAATCTCGGTTGGCAAGCTCATCGAGAGCCAGCCAGCCAAGGTGAGGTGCTAAGCGCACTCCGTCCTGGTAGCCGCGCTCTCGTGCGCGTTGGCGATCGGCCTTCAATGCAGCGACTGCCGCGTCGAGATCGGATGACGGATCGGCCGGGTCATGCTCGGCGGTGACGGTGCCCCTCTGCTTCGACTCCGGACCAGATGCCGTAGGGGCCTTGTGCCCGTTCGCGGTTGTAGCCGCGCTCGCGTGCGCGGTGCGTTGCGCGGCCTCCGACAGGGTTGACCGGATGGCGAGATTCAGAATTCCCTTGGAAGACATACGGACTACGGCGGGTGATTGGCCTGCCGCCTCGTCCTCGCCGGCGTGCCACCCACCCTGCGCGTCAATGAACTCCTGAAGCTCAGCGATAAATCCGTGGAGAGATCCATCGGTCAACTCATTGGCCCGCGGAACCTGAATCCACGTCGCTTCGCTGCCACGCCGCAATTCCTTGGTGAGGTTGACCCAGAAGAGTCTCTTTTCGGCGCGGTCGTAGACCACGCCCACCACAGGGAGCCGGCTCTCCTTCCAGTCATCCCGATGGTCGCCGACAGGGATAGCGTAACCGTTGGCTCGCTTGTACTTCTGGCCGCTCTTCACCTGGACAGCGACGACGTGCCCGGTACGCCGGCCTTCACTGGCGAACCCAACGTATAGGTCTTCGCCGTGATCAGCACCCCCGTCGATCTCGTGGACGAGGTGGTCATGCTCCTCAAGCAGCGTTCGCAGGGCGTTGACTCCTGCACGCTCGATCTTCCGGCTCGCGCTGATAGTAGCCACGAAGGGCACCTCCCCCGACACGTCCCGCTGCTCGATGCAGCGTAGCTGCCGGGACCGACCGTCATGCCCGATCGTCGGGCATCGTGCTCCAGGGTTGGGCGAGCGAACCATCTGACTCCCAGCCATAGTGCAGAAGCTGTTCCGCGTACGCGTCGCGACCTAGCTTCCGAAATAGAGCCGCCGTCAGTCTCAACGCCGGTGCGAACCCGGCGTTGGCGGCCTCGCGATAGGCAACAACGGCGACCTCGTGGTTGTCATCGGCGCTCCCGTCCTCGTCGGCTCCCGTGGGAGTCAGGAAGCGCTCGACGGCGAAGCGGCACAGCGGCGCCCTGCCCGACCGTGGGCAGGGCATACTCGGCGATCACCCGCCCGTCGGCGGCGTCCACGACCAGCCAGCGGTCTCCGCCGTCGCCCCGGCCCGGCATGGGGTCCGGCCGAAAGATCCATACGTGCGAACCATCCAGTGAAAAGGCGCAGTTGGCGAGCCCGATCGAGGAGTGCGCCGGGGCTGTGAAGGGGATCCGCCAGTGCACCGCGCCGTCGGCGTCCAGGCGGTGGGCCTCGTGCTGGGTGGTGGCAACGACACAGCCGGCGTCGGGCGCGAAGGCGGCGCCCCACGCGTCACGCGGGCGATTGTCGAGTCGGAACAACGGGCTCGTTGTCGGCGGCCGAGAAGTCCACAGCGAGCAACGTCCCGTCTTACACCCACGACACTGGGCCGTGCCCGGCCGGAACCGCCGAGGCAACGGCTGGCGACAATGCCGCTTCCGGCGCCAACGGCTTGGTCGTGGCGATCGGTCGAACGGGCAGCAGCATCATGGGAATGCAGTGCACCGGGCCGCCCTGACAGCGCCGGCCGGGCCTGGAGCGAATCCGCATGCGCGGGGGTGGACGCGATGGCAGCGTGCAGCCCCTTTCGGGAAATGAACCGCCCGACCTGAGCGTCGTCGCCATGCATGCGGTGGACGGTCAGGACGACGGTCGCCCGGAGCCAAGTCATCTCCGAGGCGGCGATTGCGTACGGGCTGTCCGCTGGTGACCAGCTATCCGGCAGGTGATGCTCCATGGATTGCTGGGCCGCCGCAGCCACCTGCCGCAGGCGTTTTCTCGACGGCCGCGGAAATGAGATTTCGTTCTGTGTGGGCTGTGCCGTAGAGTCGGTGTCACCGACGCGGGGTGGAGCAGCTCGGTAGCTCGCTGGGCTCATAACCCAGAGGTCGCAGGTTCAAATCCTGTCCCCGCTACTACGCAACAAGGCCGGGCCCGTCGCACTGTGTGCGTCGGGCCCGGCCTTCGTGTTGGTTTGGTCAGCAGTCGATGGCGGTGTCGACCTCGATTCGTCAGCGGTG
This sequence comes from Kitasatospora sp. NPDC051164, assembly GCF_044455625.1. Classification (NCBI taxonomy): domain Bacteria; kingdom Bacillati; phylum Actinomycetota; class Actinomycetes; order Kitasatosporales; family Streptomycetaceae; genus Kitasatospora; species Kitasatospora sp. NPDC051164. The sequence continues at coordinate 105,249 of NZ_JBITFB010000011.1, forward strand.
AGCGGGTCGTGATCATCCTGGCGTTTTGCCCGTAATGGCCCCGTTAATGGAACGCCGGGCACTCACCTGCCGACGCGAACCCCTCGGCGGGACGCTGATCTGGAACCAGCGCCATCTCCTGCACGTACTGCGGGAGTTCGAGGACCACTACAACACCCACCGCCCACATCACGCACTCCACCAGGACACGTCGCTGACACCACGGCCCGTCCCGGTCGCCGATACCGGGCGGAGCGCCCGGCTGGACGTCCGCGGACGACCGTCTCGGCGGCACCCTCCACGAGCACCGACATGCCGCATGACGTGCACGGACAGACTTGTCGGCACCCACAGGGGCGGCGCGCGCCGGAAGACCCCCGGCAGGGGCCGTACCATGCGCCGTCCGCCGTGCCGAGCGGCGCCGCCGTTCCGAGAGGTCGGCGATCAGTCCGCCGTGGCGATCAGCGGCTGGAGCAGGATGTCGGGTTGGGCGCGCTGGAAGGCGTTCAGGTGCCACTTGTCGGCGAACAAGGCCAGCAGCACGTCATCCGAGCGGCGGGTGAGCACCTCGCCGTTGGTCAGACGGGCTTTGGCCAGGGCTGCGGCGCCGTCGGCGTCGGTGATCCGGGCCAAGCGGTAGGAGAGCTGGTCGAGGGCGATCGGGGAAGAGAACTCGTGCTCCATCCGGTGCAGGATCACGTCGAACTGCATCGGGCCGACCGCAGCCATGACCGGCGCCTGGTCGCCACGCCGGTCGGAGACCAGCACCTGGATCACGCCTTCCTCATCGAGTTGGGCGACGCCCTTGCGGAACTGCTTGGAACGGCTGATGTCCTTGGGCCGTGCCACCGCGAAGTACTCGGGGGCGAAGGCGGGCAGCGGGGGAAACTCGGTCTTCTTGCCGGTGAAGAGGGTGTCGCCGACCCGCAGCGCACTCGCGTTGATCAGGCCGACCACGTCGCCGGGGTACGCGGTGTCGACCACGGTGCGCTCGGCCCCGAAGACGGTGTGTGCGTACTTGGTTGCGAAGGAGCGGCCGCTGGCCGCGCGGGTGACGTGCATGCCGCGCTCGAAGACACCGGAGCAGACTCGGACGAAGGCGATCCGGTCGCGATGGGCCGGGTCCATGTTCGCCTGGATCTTGAACACCAGACCGGAGAACTCCTCGCCGACCTCGCGGCTGCCGCCCTTGGCCAGCGGGCGGGGCCCGGGAGCCGGCGCGAGGTCGACCACGGCGTCCAGCAGGGGCTTCACACCGATGTTGGTCAGCGCGGCGCCGAAGAAGACCGGGCTGATCTTGCCGGCCTCGAAGGCCTCCTGGTCGTAACCGGGGCCGGAGGAGAGCACCAGCTCCAGTTCCTCCAGCGCGGTCGTCCAGGCTTCGCCCTCCTGCTCGGCGGCCTTCTCCGAGGTGAGCTGCTCCTCGAGGGCGGCGTGCGTGCCGGCCGGCACCTTGGTGTAGCGCAGCATCTGCTCGGTGTTCCCCGCTTCGACCAGGCCGCGCAGGTTGCCGGCGTTGCCGACCGGCCAGACGACCGGGACGGGGGTGATCCCGAGGTGCGTCTCGATGTCCTCGAGCAGGGTGAGGGCATCCCGGCCGCGCCGGTCCCACTTGTTGATGAAGGTGATCACGGGGACGCCGCGATGGCGGCAGACCGCGAAGAGCTTGCGGGTCTGCTCCTCCAGGCCCTTGGCCGCGTCGACCAGCATGATCGCGCAGTCGACGGCGGCCAGCACCCGGTAGGTATCCTCGGAGAAGTCGGCGTGGCCGGGGGTGTCGACCAGGTTCATCACGTGGTCGCGATAGCCGAACTGCAATGCGGCCGAGGTCACCGAGATTCCGCGCTCGCGCTCCAACTCCATCCAGTCGCTGGTCACGCCGCGTCGGTCACCCTTGGCGTGCACCGCACCGGCAGAAGTGATCGCCCGCGCGTGCAGCGCCAGCGCCTCGGTGAGCGTGGACTTGCCCGCGTCCGGATGGCTGATCACGGCGAAGGTCCGTCGGCGGCCGGCCTCATGAAGGACCTGCGGGACGGGGACGGACTGTTCGGTGCTCACGGGTTTCCTCGGGTACGCATCGGCAGCAGGCCGGGTGACGCCTCTCCGTACCTGGTGAGCCGGGGATCAGGTCCGCAGGCTCAAGAAGCGATAATAGGCTGCCGGACGGCGTGACCCCGAAATTCCCGTTTGCCGGCTGCTGCCCCGGCTCCAGCCGGGGTAGCAGCCGAACTGCCAAGAGTCGAAGCCGAGGCTGAGCCGGTCCAGGGTCCTCAGCCACAGGTTGCGCCGGCCCGCTCGGAGTGGATCGTCAACTCGCCTTCATCGAAGCCCTGTTTGGCGACGGTGCCCTGGATGAAGCGCCGGGCGACCTCCTCGCTCTCGCAACCGGCTACCTGCGGGGCTCGGAGAGTCGTCGCCGCAGGTCAAGCCCACGTATCGGTATGCGCAGGCTGGCATCGCCCGGATTGGTCGGCCTCGCCCACGACAGGTGAGCAATCTGGGCGCAGCCGGCTCCGCAGGGCGCGATGATCCGGCTGCTCTCGAGCCCGTGGTCAGCGGTCATATCGGGACGCTACGCCCTGCGGCACCGAGCAGCGCCAGCGAGTCCACGACCCCTTGTCGCCCGACAAGGGGTCGCCGCAGGTCAGGGCACCATTCAGCCGTTTGTGAGCACGGAGTGAGTGCGGGGGTTCACCGGCTGCTGACGCCCGCCGGGAGACCATGAGCGTGGCTGTTCGTACGACCCGCAGGAAGTGATCACCATGCGCTCCGCAGCCCACGCCGGGCAAGCCCACCACCGACGCGCGCTACCGCGACTACGTCACCCACGACCTGATCCCCGCCCTCGGCGTGGTCAGGCTCGACGACCTCGGACACTCCCACATCGCCGCCTTCACCCACGCCCAACTCGACTCCGGCCGCGGCAAGGTGACCGTTCACCGCTGCCTCGCCACCCTGTCCAGCACCCTCGGCGACGCCGTCCGACAGCGCCGCCTCGCCTACAACCCGGCCCGACCCACCGTCATCCCACGCCCCTCCGCGGCCGAACGCCAGATCTGGACGGTGCAGGACGCGATCCACTTCCTGCACCGCTGCCGCGGCACCGACCCGGCCTTCGCCGACCTCGTCGAGGTCCTCATCGGCACCGGCATCCGCAAGGGCGAAGCCCTCGACCTGCACTGGGATGACGTCCACCTGCCCGAACGCGTCCTCTACATCCAGTACACGCTGTCCGCGGTCGACAACAACCGCCTCGTCCTCACCAACCCCAAGACCCGCAGCAGCAAGTCGTGGGTCGCCGTCTCCCCGCGCGTCGCCACCGCCCTGCGCCACCGCGCAGTCGACAAAGGCCCCTCGCCGCCGTCACACGCAGACCACGGCGGCTTCGTCTTCCACCGCCCCGACGGACGCCCCCTGCACCCTCAGTACGTCCTCAACCACTTGCACGACCTCTGCCGGCAATTCGACGTCCCCCGCACTGCCATCCACGACCTGCGCCACCTCGCCGCCACCATCTCCAAGACCCTGCGGCACGCCACCCTGTCCACCGCCGCGAACATCTACGGCTACCTCACCACCCAGGCCGCCCGCGACGCCGTCGGCACCATCGACCAAGCCCTCACCTCGGCCGACTCCATGAAGCTGCCACGCCCACGCACACCCGCCGCTCACACCGGCCAACACCACAACCAAGCCGCCACGATCAAGGGCCAGCCCTCAAAGGCGAGTTGACACGACCAAGCACCCGCCTTGATCGACTCGGCGAGATCCCGCCCTCACAATGCACTCACAAGGCCCCAAAAACGCATCAAGGCCGTTTCCATCTCTCGATGGAAACGGCCTCCGACCTGCGAAAACGCTGGTCGGGACGACAGGATTTGAACCTGCGACCCCTTGACCCCCAGCGGTCGAAAGGTCGTGACGGTCAGTCCGTTCAGTACGGAACCCGCACGCCAGGGCCTACCCAGCCCACCACGCATGGCCCCCGATGACGCCTCATGACCCCGCGTCCGTGAGAGGCGCGTGAGAAGCGTCGGGCAAGGGAGACTTCCGGAGTGATGTGCCTCACGCCCCATTGGTACCGGCTCGGCGCGGGAGCCGCTGGCCCGGTGGGCCGGAGTCGGTGCGCCGGACTCACCGGGCATGCCACCTCCGACGCTCCGGAGGGCTGCCCGGCACTGCTCCGTAAAGCACCTTGAAGGAATGTTTAAGAGTGCCGCAAGACATCGAATTGCGGGCTTGTTCAGCGATCTCGGATACTGCGGCGCGGATAGCCTGGCGGTCGCCGATACGGGCAACCCGTACCGGCAGTCGGAAACCCGGCACGAGGATTTATCCCCCGGGCGCCCTTGTTCGCGTCGAAGGCCGTTCCAGGCAGTGTTTCGCGACGCGTCCCGGCGGTTTCCAACCCAGTCCCGAAGAGGAGAGCTGTCATCAATTCACGACGCAAGAAGGCCCTGGCGGCCGCCTGCGGAACTCTGCCGCTGATGGTCGTCGCCATGACCTCCGGCGTGGCCCAGGCCCACGGCTCCATGCAGAATCCGGTCAGCCGGGTCTACACCTGTTACCAGGAAGGTCCGGAGCATCCCAAGTCGGACGCCTGCCAGGCCGCCGTCGCGGCGAGCGGCACCCAGGGGTTCTACGACTGGATGGGGGTGAGGATTGGTGACGCCGCCGGTCGCCATCACCAGCTCATCCCGGACGGCAAGCTGTGCAGCGCGGGCAACGATCAGTACAAGGGCCTCGACCTGGCTCGCGCGGACTGGCCCGCGACGTCTCTGCCGACCAGTGGCAACTTCACGTTCAGGTACCGCGGGACCGCCCCGCACCGGGGTAGCTTCGAGCTGTACGTCACCAAGGACGGCTACGACCCCACGAAGCCGCTGAAGTGGTCCGACCTGGAGCCGAATCCCTTCCTCAAGGCCTCGGACCCGCCGCTCGTGAACGGGTCGTACGAGATGACCGCACAGCTGCCGAAGAAGCAGGGGCGGCATCTCATCTACGCGATCTGGCAGCGGTCCGACAGCCCGGAAGCCTTCTACTCCTGTTCCGACGTCATCTTCGGCGGCGCCGGCTCGGGCAGCGTTCCGGGGGCGGGTTCGAACCCGAGCGTCGCACCGACTGCGGCTTCCACCCCGACTGCGGGTTCCGGTACGGGCGGCAAGCCCGGCGCGGGTTCGGGGCAGGCCGGCAAGCCGGGCACCGCCACGGGAAGCGGCACGGCCACCCACGCGGGCTCCGGCTCGAACGACGGCATGGACATGAGCGACGGGGAGATGTCCGCGGCGGCCGGCGCATCCGCCACCCCGGGCAACACGCCTCAGCCCAACGCCGGCACGACCAACTCCACCACGACGGACTCCGCCGAGAGCCTGGCCCACACCGGTGCCGCGGACGTCGTACCGCTCGCCGCCGGTGCGGCAGGGGTTCTCGGGGTGGGTGGCGCGGCGATTTTCCTGGCCCGACGCCGCCGCAGCGACCGCCGGGTGTGAGCCGCACCGCCCGGGCACCGGGGTGAGGTTCCGGGCGTTCTTGTCCGTCGCGGGGCCGGCACGGAATCCGGCCCCACGGCGTGCCGCCCGAGCCGGCGCAGCATCGTCGCGCCTGTCCTCACCATCCGGTGTTCGGGCGATCACACCGCGGTGTGCTCGCCCCGCCGCCCCGGAACCGCACGACGCCCGGCACGCCGCCCCGCGGTCCGCGGCCCGGGTCCGCTCACCCCGGGCGGGCGCTCGGCCCCCGGCGCGACGGGAAGCCGGATGCGCACCTGCGCCCCACCCAGCGGCGAGCGCTCGATCCGCACGTCCCCGCCCGCTCCTTCGGCCATGCGGCGCACAATGTCGAGGCCCAGCCCGGTCGAACCCTCCCGCCGACTGCCCTGGCCGCGGCGCAGTGCGACCTCCGGGGCCGCGATCCCGGGCCCGGCGTCGGCCACCAGGATGACCGCGGCGCCGCCCTCCGCGAGCAGGGTCACCGAGAACTCCGTCCCCTCGCCGGTATGCCGGAAGACGTTCCCGAGCGCGGCATCCACCGCAGCGGCCAACTCGGCCTGCGCCACCGGAACCGGAACCGGCCCGGTCGGGCCGGAGAACCCCCAACGCCGCCCCTGGTCCTCCGCCAGCGCCGACCAGAAGGCCATGCGCTCGGCGAGCACGTCGGTGGCGTCGCACTCGGCCGCTTCCCGCCTCGCGCTTCCCGCCCGAGCCGTGGTGATGACCAGGTCCACCTCCTGTTCCAACCAGGCCACCACCTGCCGGGTCTGGTCCGCGACCGGACCGGCGTCGAGTGCCGCAGCGTTGAGACGCAGTGCGGTGAGCGGCGTGCGCAGCCGGTGTGACAGGTCCGCCGCGAACTCCCGCTCTGCGGTGATCATCTGCACCATCCTCCCGGCCATGGCGTTGAACGCGAGTCCCACCTCGCGCAGTTCGTAAGGACCCTGGGCGTCGACCCGCACGTCGAGATCCCCGGCGCCGAGGGCGCGTGCGCCGCCGGCCAGATGACGGGTCGCACCGACCAGCCGGGCCGCCAACCGGTCGGCCACCAGAGAGGAGAGCGTGATCAGGACCACGGCCACACCGCCCAGCACCAGCCAGACGGTACCCAGCCCCCGTTGCAGGTCATCGTCCAGGAGGTAGACCTCGACCACCGCGACGGCCCCCTGGTCGAGCACCACGGGCTGGAGTACCGCGTAACCGCCCGCCACCCGGGCGGTGAAGGCGCGGCCCTGCCGGACGGCGGCGCCGAGTTGCTCGTCATCCGCGTGGGCCGGCCCGATGACCGCCCCGGACGGCAGGTGCACAGCGATCCGGCCGGCAGCGCCGACCGGCGTGCTGGCCAGGGCACGGGTCACCGCCACCTGATCGGTGGTCACCACGAGGACAGGTTCGACCGAGGCCGCCTGGCGCTCCGCCTCGACGAACGCACGGTCCTTGGCGAACTCCCGGACGGTCAGGGCCAGCGGGATCAAGAAGGCGAGGGCGACCATGGCGGCCACGGCGATCGCGAACCGCGCCAACGCCCCTCTCACGGCCCGGACGCGGGAGGGCAGTTCGCAGGTGCCTCCAGCATCACCCCGACCCCGCGCACCGTGTGCAGGTAGCGCGGCGCGGCGGCACGCTCACCGAACTTCCGGCGCAGCCACGACAGGTGGACGTCGATGGTCTGGTCCTCGCCGTAAGGCTGCTGCCACACCTGCGTGAGCAGCTCGCGGCGGGTCACGACCTCTCCCGGCCGGGCCGCGAGACAGGCAAGCAGATCGAACTCTCTCCGGGCGAGGTCCAATTGCCTGCCGTCAAGGGTTGCCTCCCGGCGGCGGACATCGACCCTGAGACCGCCCACGACCAGCACCTCGGAGCGCGTACCGCCGCTCGTCCGGCGCAGCAGCGCGGCGAGCCGGGCGTTGAGGTACGGTCCGGAGAACGGCTTGACCACGTAGTCGTCGGCGCCCTCGTGCAACAGCCGGACGATCTCCGCCTCCTCGTCGCGGGCGGTGGCAATGAGGACCGGCACGTCGGACACGCCCCGCATCATCTTGAGCACCTCGGCGCCGTCCAGATCGGGCAGGCCCAGGTCGAGGATGACGACGTCCGGAGGATTCCGGGAGACCTCCCGCAGGGCCTCCAGCGCCGTGCCGACACTGCGGACGGCGTGTGAGGCGTTAGTCAGATCACGAATGACAGCCCACTTGACGAACGAATCGTCCTCGACGAGGAGCACACTTGCCATAGTGCCGTCACCGTACGCCACCCGTGCCGCACGCCGCCACTGCGGGAAGGCGGCTGTGCCCCGGGCATGATGGGGCAGTGCGTACCTGGACTCTTGCGACGGCATGGCTCGTCGCCACCGTAGCCGCGGCGGCCGTGGGCTGGCTCGGCGTCAACACCGTGCTGCGGGCGGCGATCTTCGGGCCGCCGCAGGCATTGACGGTACCGGACCGGGTCGCGGCCCACACCGCGCCGCCCATACCGGACGGAACACCGACCCCGTCGCAGAGCCCCCGACCGTCGTCCCCGACGGCCGTCACCACACCGTCGAGGACCGCGCCCGCGGCCGTGCCCTCGCCCAGGACGTCGGCTTCCGCGACACCGCCCACGAGCCCGGACAGCACAGGGGACGTCCACGGCTACACGGTGCACGGCGGGCAGGTCACGTTGGCGCTCGGTACCGACTCGGCCTCGCTGGTGTCGGCCACGCCTGCGTCCGGGTACGCGGTGACGGTATGGCGGGCGAAGGGGTGGCTGCGGGTGGACTTCACCGGCAACGGGAAGACCTCGTCGGTCTTCGCCACCTGGAACGGACACCCGCCGATGGTCCAGAGCTACGAGTCCTGACGTACGGGCCGCCTCACGCGCGGACGACCGGCGGGGCCGCTTCCCAACGCCGCGTGGATTCCGGCCGGTGCCCGGCGAACAATAACCGTTCCTTAGTCGTCCCTTAATCCCGGGCATTTTCCTCTGAATAGGCATCTGGCTAGAGTCGTGTCAGCCGGCGTGCGTGGCCCCGGCTTTCCCGGAATCACGCCCGGCGCCACGGCGCGGAACGTCAGTCGAACGGTCGTGGGAGTCTCGCGCGCCGCCCCGCTGTATTCCACCGGGCCGGTACGGCCGTCGGGTCCGCATGAAACGCGCCGCATGACATCAGGACAGGAGAAGCCTTGCACGTCCAACACGGCACCGAGGCCGCCACACACACAACGAATCTCCTGGAACGGGTGGCGGCGAACACGGTCACGGTCTCCGCGCGTGAGGCCAGGCTGCGCCTGCAGACCCTGCGCGCGGATCGCGGGGTGTCCGCCCCGCATCCCGAACCGGCAAGACCGGCCCCGTCGGGGCAGGGCGGCGGCCACGTACGCCTGCGGCCGTTCGGCGCCGAGCCCGCCGTGCCGCGGACACGCTCCCCCCAGCCGCATCAGCTCGCGCCGAAATCTCCCACGGGCCGCGGGAATCCGGGACAGCCCGACGCGTTCCCGGACGGGATCGGCGAACTGCGGCGCGCCCTCGACAGTGCCCGGGCGGACGTGGGCAGGCTGCGTGCCGCCCTTGCCGAGGCGCGGACCGACCTGGACACGGTGCGCCAAGAGGCGGCGCGTGCCGCCGGACAGAACGACGAGCTGCGCCAGGACTTGGGCTCGGCGGAGACCGAACGGCAGCAGGCGCTGTTCTTCGCCGAGCAGGCGGAGGCGGCCCGGGCCGCCTCAGAACGCGCCCGGACCGACGCCGACTACCGGTCGGCACAGATGTCCGTCCACGCCGAACAGGCCGAACAGGCCGCCCAGGCGGCCCTCGCCTGGGCCCACCGGACCCAGATCGCCAGGGACGCCGCCTTCGCCGACGCCGCCAGGTGCCAGCAGGAGGCCACCGGCCTGGCCTCCAGGGTCGAGGAACTCCACGGTCTCCTGGCAGCCGTGTCGGCTGAACGCGACGCGGCGCGCGCCGAGGCGGCACGAGCGCGCGGCCTGGTCGACCAGTGGACCTCGCGCGCACTCGTGGCCCTCGCGACGCCGTCCCAGCACGACTCCCGCGGGCCCGCCGACCCGGATCACCACCGGCAGCCCACCGACGGCCCGGTCCAGCCGTCCTTCTTCGGGGCTCCGATGGACTCCCTTGACCCGCACCTTCCGGCGACCTGAGGCGTTCTCGACCGCCCTGGTCCCGTACGCGCCCCACCGGACCGTGCCCGACGCCCCGCCGACAGCGGCACGTCGCAAGGCGGGAGCCCTCCGCCGTGACGGTCCGCCGACCACCCACCTCCCCCCAACCCCCAGAGCTGCCCCTCCCATGAGCCCTTCCGGTGACATCACGTCACTCCTGCCCGCCCAGCCGTCCAGGACAGGCGCGTCCAACCACGCGGCCCGGCACCGCGCACGGGCCGCCGGCGCGACCACTCCACCGCGCCTCCACCCGCAGGCACTACTGCGCGGCATCCTGACCGGCGCCTGGGTCGTGACCGGTGCGTGGGCCGTCCAGGCGGTGCCGTCCACCCGGCTCGACGCCCTACTGGCCACAGGCGCCCACCTGACCGGGCTCCTCGCCGGATACGGCATGCTCGTGATGATGCTGCTGATGGCGCGGATACCCGCCGTCGAACACGGCGTCGGCGCGGACGTGCTGGCCCGTTGGCACGCCCGGGGCGGGCGCTACGTGCTGACACTCGTCGGCACGCACGCCCTGCTCGCCCTGCTGGGGTTCACGGTGTACACCGGTACCGACGTGGTGTCCGCTGCCCAGGCCGTCCTGGACTATCCCGCGCTGGCGGAGGCCACCGCGGGCACCCTCCTGCTGTGCCTCGTCGGCGTGGTCTCCGCCCGCGCCGTGCGCCGGCGGGTCCGGCACGAGACCTGGCGAACCGTACACCTGCTGACGTACGCGGCGGCCAGTCTTGCCTTCGCTCACGAGGTGGCCGGCCCCGACATCGCCCGCGCCTCGCTGCTCCCCTGGCTGTGGTCGCTGATGCACGCCCAGGTCGCGGTACTGCTGCTGTGGTACCGCTGCGTGGTGCCGGTCCGACAGATGCTTCGCCACCGTCTGCACGTGGCGGATGTACACAGCGAAGGACCCGGGGTGGTTTCGGTGGTGATCGCCGGGGATCACCTGGACGAACTCCAGGCGCAGGCCGGCCAGTTCTTCCGATGGCGGTTCCTCACCCGCAAACTCTGGTACACCACCCTCCCGTTCTCCCTGTCCGCCGCCCCACAGGCCGGCGCACTTCGGATCACGGTCAAGGCACTCGGCGACCACACACGTCGCGTACGACGGCTGCGTCCCGGCGTACGGGTCATCGCCACCGGCCCGTTCGGCGCGGTGACCGCGCACCGCCGCACCCGCCGCAAGGTGCTGCTGCTGGCGGGAGGCGTCGGCATCACCCCGATGCGAGCCCTCTTCGAGACGCTCCCCGGCGGGCCCGGCGACATCGTCCTCCTCTATCGGGCCAACAATCCGGACCAACTGATACTGCGCCACGAACTCGAAGCGATAGCCGCCCGACGGGAGTCCGGCCTGCACTACCTGCTGGGCCCGTCGCAGGGCGAGCACAACCCGCTCTCCCCCGCCCTGCTGCGCAGGCTCGTGCCCGATCTGCGCGAACGCGATGTGTTCCTCTGCGGGCCACCGGGGATGACCGAGGCCGCCATCACCGCCCTGCGGAACGGCGGGGTGCCGAAGGGCCGGATCCACTGCGAGACGTTCGCCTTCTGACCAGGCCGCACCCGGACCTCCGATCGCCCTGTCCGGGCCTCCGACCGGCGCCACCACTCACGAATGGGAACACCGACCCGGATGACGGTCACTTCGCTTCACGTACCGCCGCCCTCTGCTCTCCCGACCCGTCGCCACCGCCTGAACGCCGCCCTCGGCCTGGCCTGTGCAGGCCTGCTGGCCGGCTCTCTGCTGTCCACCGTGAAGCCGGCGGCGCCTCCACCTCCGGACCGGACGGCACCGACTGCGCCCCCGTCCGCCTGCGTCACCGCCCCGCGGTCCTGAGGACGCCTACGGCCAGGCGACGACGACCGGGACGGTTGCGCTGTGTCCCGGCCGGGCGGTGCCGTTGAATTTCCGCGTTCGGCGGCTCGCTCTCGAAGCCGCGCTTGTGGCTGCGGAAGAACGGCATACCCGGCGTGTATCCCGATTCCGCCCGCCAGACCAGGCTGCCGGTGACCTGAGCTCAAGCTCAGGTCGAGCTTCCGAGGCGCGACCGGGCCCGCTACCAGCAAGTGCTCCGGGCCGGCCGGTGTCGAAGGCACGGCCCGGTATCAGAGCCGGACGATGACGAGGGCGGTGTCGTCGCTGGCGCCTGCGGCGGGCAGAAGGTCGAGGAGAAGGGCGTCGGCGAGTGGCTCGGGGTCGGCCGTGCGGTGACGGGCCAGGGAATCGGCGAGGCGGGCGAGGCCGGTGTCGATGTCCTCGCGGCGGCGTTCGATCAGGCCGTCGGTGTAGAGGACGAGCGTGTCGCCCTCGCTGAAGCCGGTAGTGGCCTGAGGGCGGGGGACGTGTTCGGGGCGGGCGCCGAGCGGGGGGTCGGTGGCCTGGTCGAGGAATTCGACGGTGCCGTTCGCGCACAGCAGGGCGGGTGGCGGGTGGCCGGCACTGCTGTACGTGATGGTGTGGGTGTCCCAGTCGATGTAGGTCTTGACCGCGGTGGTGTTCTCGGCGCCGTCGACGGAGCGGGCGTACAGGCCGAGGACTTCCAACGCCTGAGCGGGGCCGTCGGCGACGCGTGAGGCAGCACTGAGGGCGCTGCGGAGCAGTCCCATGACGCCGGCGGCCTGGAGGCCGTGGCCGACGACGTCGCCGACGGCGACGCCGATGCGGTCGCCGGGCAGGTCGACGAGGTCGTACCAGTCGCCGCAGACGTTGAGGGAGCCGACAGCGGGGCGGTAGCGCACGGCGGCGCGGTGGTGGCCGACCGGGCCGGGCGCGGGCAGCATGGCGGTCTGCAGGGCGAGGGCGACCTCTCGTTCACGGGCATGGGCCTCACGGAGCCGTTCGTTGACTTCCTGCAGTTCCCGCGCGCGGGTGTAGAGCTCCGCCTCCAGGACCCGGGCTTGGGTCCCTCGGGAGCCACCGCCTGCCTTGATGAGTTCGGTGACTTCCTCGACCCGGTGGACCAACAGCACCACCCGGCCGTCCGGTCCCAGGAGGGGAACGTTGACCGGGCTCCAGTACCGCTCCTCCCACTCGCCCGGGCGTTCCATGGATTCGACGTCGTAGCGTTGCAGCGCCATGGTGTCCCGCTCGCCGGTGGCGAGCACCCGTTCGAGGGAGGCGCGCAGATTGCGGGCACCGGTCGCGGCCGGGTCGTTCGGATTGTCGGGAAAGACGTCGAACAGGTAGCGGCCCACCAGCTGCTCCCGGGTGCGCCCTGACAACCGTACGAACGTCTCGTTCACTTCGGCGTACACCAGGTCGGGAGTCAGGAGCGCCACCATGCCGGGCAACGCCTGGAACACCGCCGCATAGTCGATTCCCGCCTCCGCCATTCGCCCGCCTCAACTCTCCATGCCGCCTGCGGCGCCACCGGCACCGAAGCACTGGCACCCGGCCGGAGACTCCGACCGGCGGCTCCGGGCCCGGCAACCGCACCCGCCCACGCCGTCCGTCCGAGGCTCAGCGCAGAACCGGTGGGGCGCCCGATGCCATCCAGGTCCACGCTACGTCCGACAACTCTCCCGTCGGCCTGCGATCCGCCGAATGGCCGCCGTTCGGCGGACCAGACAGGGCCCAGTGGCCCCTGGGCGCACGCCAGAGCCACGAACCTGGACGAATGGACGACGTGGCACGCACAGCGAGCGGGCTGGAGAGGCCGGAGTGCCCGGCACTGCTGGCGGCTTGCGGCTTGCGGCTTGCGGCTTGCGGCTTGCGGCTTGCGGCTTGCGGCTTGCGGCCACGGCAGAGTCGTGGTCAGGGCGCAGGCTCTGCCGGTCGTCGCCCCCCGGTGGTCGAGGACGACGTCGTCGCCGATGCCGACGCCGATGCGAGCCTGCGCCGGGTGACGGACGGCGACGTCATCGCCTTCGAAGCGGACGGCACCAACTCGGGCACGGCGGGGAAGCGTCAGCACCGTAGCCGGGTCCTGCCCGTCTACGGCACGGGGAATCCCAAGTCCGGGGGGACTCGATCGGGCACGACGGGCGGTAGCCCGACTCAGCCGGCCCGGCCTCGTGCCAGCCGCACGGGCACGACTTGGCGGCACGGGCTGCTCAAATCCAGCTCACATCTGCCACGAACACCCGGCCGAACCGGCAGCGCACCACGGCGGGGGGCGTGGCCGAGGTGCCCTGCCGCTGCGCGGGCACGGGACGGTACGCACGGGCACTAACGCGGTTCGGACGACCTCGTCGCGCTGGTGAACGAACAGGACCGGACCCCTTCTCGCACACGCGGCGGTCACTTCATGGTGAACAGAAAACTCTCGGAATGGTAGTAATCGGGCAGTTGCACGAGGGGTGACCCGGGCCGCGGCGGGTCGGCCTCGGGCCAGTTCTGCGGGCCGAGCAGATGGCAGGAGTAGTCACTCGACGGGACCGGCGGCACGAACCACAGCCGGAACGTGCCGGGTTCGGTGTCCGGTACGAACCGCCACAGCTGCTGCGCGCGTGCAGCGTCGGACCGGCAGCTCCGGAGAGCGACCACGACGTCGTTTCCGCCGCTGGTGGTCCCGTCGAGGCAGGTTCCAGTGTCCGCATTGCGGAGCTGGTAAGCGTTCTGACTGACCGCCAGGCGCTCCCAGCGCTGGGACGCCCGGCCCGTGCACTGCTGGAGCTGCAGCGGGCCGTCGCCGCTCCTGTCGGTGAGGCCGACGCAAAGCCCCGTGCTCCTGTTGACGAGTGGGAGGCCGATGGGCTTGTCGGTCGAGGGCGGTGCGGCGACCGCCGAGGGGGAGGGGGACGGGACGGCTGACGCCGAGGGGGTCCGGACCGCCGTCGACGGTGGGGCCGACGGGGAGGGGGACGGAGTGGCCGACGCCGAGACGGTCCACGTGCGGGGAGACGGGGCGACCGGTGGCGCGCCCGAGACGTCCACCGGACTCGTGAGGGATGCTGATGCCGCAGAGACCGGGAGCAGGGCGGTACCGGCCAGCGGGGGGTGTGTTCCCGCCGCGTCCATGGTCTCGATGAGGACCACCCCGGCGATGGCCAGCGCTGCCATCGCACCCGCCGCTACCGCGCCACGACAGGCCAGCGCGCGCCGTCCGCCAGGGCGCCGCCCACCTCTGTGCGGCGGACGCGCTCGGGTGAGACGTGCGGGCCTCGGTACGGCTGCCGACGCCTGCCGGGAGGAGGCCGCGATCACCGGCAAGGCGGTTGACGACGGTTCTCCCGCCCACAGGAGCAACCCCTGGAGCAGCACCGGCCGCTGCCAGAGGTCGATGGCGGTCAGTTCGCCTCCGGCGCGAGAACAACTCTCGCACCGCGAGAGGTGGCGATCGAGGTTCCTCGTGTCGCCGGTGCCGTGCCGGACGAAGTCACCCAGTACGGCGACCAGGTGGCGGCACGGCCGATGAGGCACTCGCGCGGCGTACATCTGGAGATAGGCGTCGTAGAGAAGCTGTCGTGCGGGCGCGTCGGGTTCCGGTCGAGGCGTCGGCGGGCGGCCGGTCGACTCCTCGAGGCAGTGCCACAGCTCGGCTTGCCGAGACTCCGGAAGACTCCGGAACGCGCGCAGGAGGAACGAGTCCGATTCCGCCGCGGTGACCGCCGCACGGGCTGACGGAGCTGCCGGCTCCGGCTGGGGCAGGGCATCGAGCCAGGCGACGAAGCCCGCGCTCAGTGCCGCTCTGCGCCCGGTGTCGGCCCATCCGGCCGCGGCGCTCCTCACCTCGGCCAGCAGGTACGGCCGCCAGTTCTCCGTGGGTCCGGCACCGGAGCGAACGGCTTCCAGGGTTCGCCCGAAGGACTCGTCCGCGAGCTTCCCCACAGCGCGGCGTTCCCCGCACAGCAGGCCGGCGTAGGTCACCACGGCGTCCCGGTGACGGTGCGCCACGTCGGCTGCTGCCGACTGGGCCCGCTCGTGTCCGCCTCGGATCAGGCGTGCCAGTTCGGCATCCGCGGCTACCTCGGTCACCGAGTCCGACATCTGATCTCCTTCGCACATCTCAGGGCGGGTAGACACTCGAACCGTCACCACGCAGCGCGGTAGCCGGGGCGCGAGCATCGCAGGCTGGTCCGGCAGGGCACGGGCAGCGATGCTCGAGGAGGCCCGGCGAATGCTGGTGTCACGGTGCGCTCACGATCTCTGACGTCGACTTGTGCGCGCATACCGAAGAGGGGCACTTCGTCAAGGGCCGCTCCATCCCTTGAAGAGGTTCATGAGGTCTTCGGCCTTTGCCGGGCCCCACTCGTGTCTCGTTCCCGCCGTTGGGGGTTTCGGAGCGGAGGCCGGCAGTGGTCCGCCGGCCCGTGTCACCGCCTTTGGGGGCCGTCCGGGTCGACCGTGTCCGTCAGCCGCTCCAGTTGCCCGGCACCGCCACTGGGCGGCGCTGGTGCCTTGCCAGGTGGCATCGGAGCCGCCATCGACAGGACCTGGTAGTACAGGACCGCCGTGGCGATCACGACGGTGGCGATGAAAGGCCGGCGGACGTTGTTACGGGCGGGCCAGCCGACCAGTCGGTGCAGTCGGCCACCGGCTGCTCGGGTGGTAGCCCGCCTGCGACGGCGCGCGCGGCGGCTCATCGGTTCCTCCTCCTTGATGTCACCGCTCGCGAAAGCGGGCCGGTGTGTCCGATTCGGTCGCGGTAGTTCAGTAGTTGGCGCGGCATGTCGAAGGCCACGGCGGCCACCATCTGAGAGCCCTGCGGGGTTTCGCGGTGGTAGGCGGCCACGAAGCGCTCGGAGCGCAGCGATCCCTCGACGATCTCCATCCGCTCGCCCAGGGCGGGCATGCCGACGGCCTGCACGCGGGTCCCGTGCTGCTCGGACCAGAAGCGCGGCACGGGGGTGAACGACGGTGCCAGTTCGGGGCCTTGGAGCAGGGCGTCGGCCGCGTGCTGTCCCATCTCAACGGCGTGGATGAGGTGTTCCACCCGGCGGGGCGTGGCATCGAACCTCGCGTTGGGCCACCGAGCCACGTCACCCGCCGCCACGACACCGGGTACCGGACGGCCGGACAGGTCCACGGCGTGACAGGTGGCGTCGCACAACACGCCGTCGGCGACGTCCAACCCGCTGCCGTCCAGCCATTCGGTTCGCGGAACGCTGCCCAGGCCCAGGACGACGAAGTCGGCGTCGACCACTCCACCGTCGTCCAGCCTCAGGCGAAGTCCGGTGCCGGTGTCGGTCCACTGGCTGATCCGGGTACCGAGCCGGACGTCGACCCCAGCCCTGGCCTGGATGCGGCCGACGACCTTTCCCAGCCTGCTGCCCAGTACCCTGCGCAGGAGCGGGGCACTGTGCACCACCAGGGTGACGGCCATGCCGAGATCGCGTGCGGTGCAGGCGAGTTCGCAGCCGACGAAGCCGCCACCGAGGATCACTACGTGCCGCGCCCGGGCTGCCCGTATGGCCTGCTGGATGGCGGCGGCGTCCGCCAGGGTGCGGATCGTGCGGATCCGGTCGCTGACCACGGGCGTCTCCGGCAGTCGTCTCGCGTCGACGCCGGTGGCGATCACCAGGCCGTCGTAGGGAAGCCGTTCACCGCCCCGCAGTTGCAGGGTCCTGGTCCCGGTGTCGAGGCCGATCATGTGGGTGGCGAGCAGCCAGTGGGCGTCGAGGGAGTCGTCGGCCCGGAAGGTGAGGTCCTCGCTGCCCAGCTCACCTGCCAGGAACTGCTTGGAGAGCGGCGGGCGGCTGTACGGGCGGCGCAGCTCCTCGCCGACCAGGACCAGTTCACCGTCGAAGCCCCGGTCACGCAGTCGTCTGGCCGCGCTGAGTCCGGCCAGTCCGCCACCCGCGACCACGATCCGCCGGTAGCCGGCCTCACCGGCCGCCGCGCCGCGCCGGGAGCGGCGGGCCGAGGCGGGCGGCGAACCGCCACTGATGGTGATGGCCTGCATCGGGCAGCAGCGGACCGCCTGCCGGGCCTGGGCTGCGAACCTCGCCGGCACGTTGCCGGTGTAGTGCAGCGAACCACCCTCGGAGACGCGGAAGACCTCGGGGGCCTCCTGCTGGCAGATGCCGTAGATGTGGCAACGGTTGTTGTCCACGCTGACCTTCACCGGCCCGGTCTCGGCGACGAGTCGGGTGGACGGGATCGTCAGGGACTGCTCGGTGGCCGTTTCCGGCTCGGGGTACGCGAGCGCTGGAGAAGCAGTGGTGAACGCCGCGGTCGGATCGTCACCGTCGGGAGTCCGTGACGGGGCCTGCGGCTGCACCTGGAAATGATTCAGCATCAATTGGCCACCGGCATAAGCTACATGTTGCTCATCGTACACAGCGGAACCGGCCTGTCGGCTGGGCCCGTTGTCCGGCGGGGGCGTCGTCTGCGACGGCCACTGCAGCACCGGCGGGAAGGCCACCTGCGGCAGCCCGGGTTCGGGAGACCACTGCTCGTCCGGTGGCCACCATGCCTGGCCGGGCCATGGGGCGGGGATCGTCACCGAATGCCGTCCACACCGCTCGGGAAGTCCCCCTGGCGAAGGCGCGACGAGGAGGGCAGGATCCGAATCAGGAACGCCAGCAGGCAGCTCAGGGCACCTGCCGCGATTCCGAGCGCGACCCGGTTCAGGTGGCGCGGCTCCGGGTGGACGGTGAAGATGTGCAGCCAGATCAATCCGAACGCCGCATAGGCGAGTTGGTGGAACCGAAGCCACTTCCGGTAGCCGAGTCGCTGTTGCAGCCACACGGAGCAGCCGACCGCGACGGCCAGTTCGGTGCCGAGTACGCCGAAGCCCACGGGAATCCGCTGCTGACCACCGCTGAAGGGGAGGAGGAGGTCGGCGATGTCGATGTCCCACACGGGCTGGTAGCGGAATGTCACACCATGGATCGCCCCGAAGATCAGCGCGGAGAGCGCGATGGTCATGTGTGCTCCGTACACCGTTCCCCGGTTGACGCTGCGCTGGAAGTAGCGCATGCGGAGCACGATGCCCAGGACCACGGTGGTCACCATCAGGACATAGGAGATGATCGCGGCAAGTCGGGCGATCAGATGGACGCCCATGTCGTACGGCATCCGCCTCTCGTAGGCATCCAGGGGGGAGCCCGGTATGGGAGCCTCGGCCGATGCCGGATGCGAGAGCAGCAGGACCGTCCCCATGGCGAGCGCCGCCGTCGCCCATGCCCGAGCGGACCTGCGGTAGCGCAAACGAAAGCCGCCGCTCGGCGGAGCGCCGGCTTCAGGGGATGTCGCTGCGTCGGAAATCGAGGTCATGAGCTTCCTGGATCCAGGGGTTCTTACGGCGATGCGGCTGCGTCCGACCCGCTCCTCCGCGCCGAGGGCGGGAGACGGGGACGACAGGGGAATACCGACCGCCCGGCAGCGGGCCCGGCGGCAGCACTGATCGTAGGGTCCCCGCCGGGTCCGTGGCGCGTACGCCAAGGTCCCCTCATCAACCCCTAAGGTTGTACTGACACCCCGTTGGGAGGGCGGCCCGGCTCCGGCGGCGCCTGTCCCGCGATGCGGCCGAGCGGGATCGGTCGCGCACCGAAATGGCCGGCTCGCGACCGTCGACGCCCATTGCCTCCGGTCGGCTGAGCGAAACCTTATGCGCACTTTAGGGTCTCGCGCAGAAGCGCGTTTCGCCCCGGACCAGGTCATACGATCGATGCCGCCGGCGCTTCCCTGCCCGACCGAGATCCCGAACTCCGACGACGCGCCCTCCCCTCGCAGTCGGCGCGCCGGCCGCGATCGCGGATCCGCGGTGGTCATCGGCATCCCGAAGAGGTGCCCCACTGCCATCACACCCGTCCTCAGGAGATCTCGCATGACTCGGAGTTCAGGTCAACATCGTTCCCGCGGTCGGGGACGCCGGGTGCTGGCACTCAGCCTCGGATTCGGCGGTGTGCTCAGCGCTGGTGCCGCGCTGCTGGACGTGTCCTTCGCCGCCACCACGGCCGCCCCGCCGGCCCAGCCGAACCCGAACTGCACTCTGACCGTGCCCGCCGACCCGCTCACGGCCCAGGGCCTCGCCACGCCCTACAGACTGTCGGCCACGAACGCCGCCCAGGGAGCGTGCCACGAGGCTGACCCCAACCAGTCGGCCTTCGTCGAGGCCACCGTGCTCGACCCGGCCACCGGTGCCGTCTCCGTCTACCACCCCCTGGTCATCGACCAGGGGACTGCTCCCGCGGCCGCGTCCGTCGTCCCGACCCTCCCGGCGAACGCCGTGGTCGGCATCTGGTTCGGCTACAACGGCAACATCCTGTCCATGGCCGGACAGACAGGAGCAGGCAAGTGCGTCGGCGGCACTCCGCAGGGACAGCCCTTCGGGCAGTTCGCCTACTGCAACGCCCCCTCCTTCTTCGCCGCAGCCAACGCCGCCGACAAGGCCGGCAAGCTCAAGGTGCCGCCGCTGGGCACCGCCAAGGACGGCAAGCCCTGCCCGACCACCCGCGACTTCGGGGTGGTCGACCAGGACCAGAGCGACAACGTCACCACCGAGTACCTGGCGATGGCGAACGGCCGGACAGCGCAGAAGACGAGGAAGAACGCGGCCAGGCTGAGCCGCAGGAAGACGATGCACCCCACCGCGCTGCTCAACGGCAGCGACAACCTGCTGCTCGACAACTTCGTCGACCCGGCGCTCGGCTGCAAGCCGTGGACGGCCCCGGACCTCGCCGACCCGGGCAGCGAGGTCACCTCGCTCGCCCTCAACGAGCTCCAGGCCGCCAAGTTCCAGGCGGCTCCGGTCGCGATGGTCCCGCTCAACGACCCCATGGCGAACGAGAACGGCAAGGAGAGCCGCCGCAAGACCAACCTCTATCGCGCGGGCGTGAACCAACCTCCGCTCGGCGCCACCGCCAACGGCGACCCGAAGGCCTACTGCATCAGCCTCACCACGGCCGGCGCCCAACGCATCGCCCTCGATCGGCAGTTCACCGCCACAGCGGCCTCACCGCAGGCCGGGCAGAACCTCTTCGACTTCCTCAACCAGCGCTTCGCCGCCACGCTCACCGCCCTCGGCTGCCAGCAGCCCACCCCGGCCCCGACCACGCGGCCTTCGACCGCAACGCCGAGCATGAGCGCCACGCCCACCGCCGGCCCGAGCACGCCCGCCGAGCCCACCACCGCTCCGGGCACGAGCCCCGAGCCCACCATGCGCCCGAGCTCCGCCGCCACGCCGCCCCCCGCACCCGCCGACTCCTTCCCGCCCTGCTGCACCCCATAGCGACAGGAACGCGTCGGCACCAAGGCGCAGCCCGCGCCGAACCATCACCCCTGCGCACAGCGCACCGACAACCACACCGTGAGGACTCCCTGTGAACGACACGACCGTGCCCCCGCTCATAGCAGCCCCTGAAGGGGGCGCCGAACTCCGCCTCGTACTCCGCCTCGACTGGGAGGATGTCGCCGAACTCGGTCGGCTGGCGGGAGAATTGGCCCGCGAGGCACAGCGTCCGGTCAGCCTCGACGAGGCAGCGAGCCGCCGACTGAGCATCCGTTCGGACTCCGCGCGTGGCGGCGAGGGCGATCCGGCCACGAAGGCAGCGGGGGCGCTTGCGGCCGCCCCGTCCGTCGAACCGCCCCGCCAGGCGATCGGAGCCGCAGGGAAGCCGAGCGCACCGCCCCTTGAAGGAAACGGCGGGCAGACGGCCCGGCACGCGGCAGCCACCTCCGTGAGCCAGCCACCCATCCGGCCGGTCCCTCCCCAGGTCCAGCCGCCGTTCGAAGAGAAGAGCTACCCCTTGACCGCCGCCAGCTGAACGGACCGGGCGGGGCCGGGGCGCACCCGGCCCCGCCCGGCCACAGCCCGGCCGGCCCTCATGAGAGAGCGTGACCTGATGTCCGAGAACACAACCGGCAACGCGCGGCGCACCGTCCCCGGTCGCCGCGCCGTGCTGTGCGGTATGAGCAGCGCGGCCGCGGTCGCACTGTGCGGCTGTTCGTCGTCCACGACCGCGCGGTCCACCGCGGAGGATTCCGCGACGCCCGCGGAGTCCGGCGCCGGGGAAGACGGCGCTGTGAATTCCACCGCGCCGACCGCCGGCGGACCGGCGACCCCCGGATCGAGTGCGATGCTCGGCAAGGCGGCGGACGTACCCGTCGGAGGCGGCATGATCTTCCCTGCCGCCAAGGTCGTCGTCACGCAGTCGGCGACAGACCTGTACAGGGGCTTCAGCGCCGTATGCACCCACCGGGGCTGTACCGTCTCCGGTGTGGCCGATGGACTCATCACGTGCCCGTGCCACGGGAGCGCCTTCAGGATCGAGGACGGCTCGGTCGCCAAGGGCCCCGCCACCTCACCACTGGCACCGGTGCCGGTCAAGGTCCACGACGGCGCACTGGTCGTCGGCGGCTGAGCACGGCTCGTCCCGCACTTCCCCGACGACCACCGTACTCATCCCCACAGCGGGCCCCGCGCGCCTCCTCCGCCCGAGCGGCGCGGCGGGGTCCGCCGACCCGGAGTTACGGCAGGTAGTACATCGGGTTGGGCAGCTTGAAGCCCTTGTCGGCGTGGCCGCCGGCCAGGTCGCTGTTCTGGTCGCCGAAGTTGCCGACGATGTCGTAGCCGAGGCTCTCGATGTGGGCCCGCGTTCCGGACTTGTACTCGGTCACGGTGCAGTTCGCCCCGCACGACAGGTACGGCGCGGGTTCGGTCTTGTTCTTCAGGAACAGGTGCGCTTCGTCCGCGACGGGGAAGCCGGCGGCGGCGAGGTTGGCCGCCGTGGCAGTGCGCTGGGTCTCGGGACGGCCGGTGATGTAGAAGACCGTGTAGCCCTGCTGCTGGGCCCAGGTCGCCAGGTCGTTCATGCCGAAGACGGCCGGCATGGTTTTGGTGGCGATGTACTGGGCGTTGCTGGTCGGGTTGTAGACGAAGGTGGTCTCCAGCTCGTAGTTGTACGTGGACAGGGAGGTGTCGTCGACGTCGAGGACGATGGCCTTCTTGCCGGAGTGGTCGTGCTTGATGCGCTGGGCCAGGTACTTGCGGGCCTGGGACTCGATGCCCTTGACCTGGGTGGCGTAGTTGCTGTCCGGGGAGGCCCAGTGCTCGCCGTTGGCGTCGACGGTGTCGCCGTAGTACGCCTTGATCTTGGCCACCTCGTCCGTCATGTTGGTGATCTGACGGTCCGTCCTGGGCGCGGAGGCGTCCGCGGCGGCGAGCCCGCCGCCGGCCACCACCGCGCCGACGACGACACCGACGACGAGGGTGGGAATCTTCCGCGTGCGGGACGTCAGGGTCTTTTCGAGCATGAGGGGATTGCTCCTTCTGCCGCAGGCCGGGAGGGCGCGTTCGCCCGTCGAACCGGCGTGGGGGACTGCGCGATTCCCCGAACCGTAGGGGCGATCAACTCCACTGGTCAAGCGCTGTCTACGCGCATGGTCTACGCGCGATGCCGCCGGGGGCCGCGCCCGGGTCCGGACCGTCCCGTTCAGCCCGAGGCCCGTACGGCGTCTCGCCCCGTGAGATCTTCGGGCGATCCGCTTCCACAGACTGTTGCAACACGTTCGGGTTGTGGCAGCCTTCCGTTCATCCAGTCGAGCCGAACGCTCCTCGATCTACGCGCGTCCCCACACGCGCTCACCCATGCGCTCACCATGCGCTCGTTCGCCCAGTCGTGCGCTCATGCCCTCATGCGCTCACTCGAACTCACTAGGAGCAAGGATGGGCCTCCGACGCCCCACCGTCCTCGCCCTGGCCGCGGCTCTCGGCGCGGCCCTGCTCGCGGCCCCGCAGGCCCTCGCCGCGGGCGAGAGCCCCGACCCCGGCCATCACAACGGCAGTTGCGTGATGCGGGCCGGCAATCACCGGGTCGACCACGTCATCTATCTGACCTTCGACAACGTCCACTTCACCCGGGACAACCCGAACGTGCCCTCCGACCTCGAACAGATGCCCCACCTGCTCGACTTCCTGGAGCACAACGGCACCCTCGACACCGCGCACCACACCCCGCTGATCGCCCACACCGGCAACGACATCCTCACCCAGCTGACCGGCCTGTACGGTGGCGATCACGGGCAACCGGTGTCCAACTCGTATCGGTATTACCAGCCTGACGGAACCACCGCCTCCGCCCGCACCTTCGCGTACTGGACCGACGGCGTCGCCGACCCCTCCAGCGCGGCCCCCACCGACACCGCGCCGACGATGGTCACCCCGGACGGCCGCAACACCCCGGCCCCGTGGACCGCGTACACCCGGGCGGGTTGCGACTTCGGCTCCGTCTCGGTGGCCAACACCGTGCTGGAGAACACCGGTTCCGACCTCGACAAGGTCTTCGGCAAGGGATCGCCGGAGGCCGCCGAGGGCAAGGCGGACCCGGTCAGGGCGCAGGCCGACTTCGTCGGCATCGGCGTGCACTGCGCCCGGGGCTCCGCGCACTGCGCCGGCACCGGCGCCCGCCCGGACCTGCTGCCCGACGAGCCCGGCGGCTACCTCGGCTACCGCGGGCTGTTCGGCGCCCGCAGCGTCGACCAGGTGATCTCCGGCAACGGCCCGGTCCGGGCGATCGGCGGCACCCCGGTCACCGACAAGGCCGGCAACCCGGGCTTCCCCGGCTTCGACTCGACGTCCGCCGCCAACACCCTCGGCTACCTCGCCACCATGCAGGAAGCCGGCGTGCCCGTCACCTACGGCTACATCTCCGACGCCCACGACCGCTACCCCGGCGGCAGCGCCTTCGGCCCCGGCGAAGCCGGATACGTCGCCCAGCTCAAGGCCTACGACCAGGCCTTCGACGGTTTCTTCCAGCGCCTGGCCAAGGACAGCATCACCCCCGCCAACAGCCTCTTCGTCGTCACCTCCGACGAGAACGACCACTTCGTGGGCGGCAAGCCCAGCCCCGTCGGCTGCGACGGCGTCACCACCCCGTGCACCTATGGGCAGATCGGCGAGATCAACGCCAACGTCCGCGGACTGCTCGCCGCCCAGCAGCACCTCACCACCCCGTTCCAGCTGAAGTCGGAGTCCGCCCCGAGCTTCTACCTCGACGGCAACCCCGCCCCCGACGCCGCCACGACCCGCGGCTTCGAGCGCGCCGTCTCCAAGCTGACCGCGGTCAACCCGATCACCGGCACCACCGAACCGATCAGTCACCAGCTCGCCGACCGCACCGAGATGAAGATCCTCCACATGGTCACCGGCGACCCCCTGCGAACCGCCACCTTCACCGACTTCCTCGACCCGAACTACCTCGCCGTCGCCGGCACCGCCAACTGCGCGACCCCCTGCGTGGGCCTGAACGCGGAGGAGGCGTGGAACCACGGCGACTTCGCGCCCGACATCAACACCACCTGGCTCGGCCTGGCCGGCCCGGGCGTCAAGCACCTCGGCGCGACCGGCGCGGTCTGGTCCGACCACACCGACATCCGCCCCACGATGCTCGCCCTGCTCGGCCTGCACGACGTCTACGCCCACGACGGCCGTGCCCTGACCGAGTTCCTCACCCCCGCCGCACTGCCGAAGAACCTGCGCACCGGCGACCAGGCCGACTACCGGCGACTGGCCGGCGACTACAAGCAACTCAACGCCGGTGTCGGCGGGTTCGCTTCGGCAACGCTGTCCGCCGCCACCCGCGCCGCCGCCTCCGACACCCCGGGCGACACCTCCTACCACGACATCAGCGCCCGGCTCACCGCCCTCGGTGACCAGCGCGACCAACTCGCCCGCCGGATCGGCACCCTCCTGGACGACGCCGCCACCGGTACCGGCCGCATCCCCTGCGCCACCGCCCGCGACCTCGCCCACCAGGCCGAGAACCTCATCCACCAGGCCGACGGGCTCGCCCGCGGCTGATCCCACCGACCGGCGCTGGGCGGCTCCTCCCCGCCCACCGCCACGCCATCTCCGCCCACCGACCTACCCCCGCGGCCGGTGGGCGGCTGCCTTCCGCCCTCTCCCCGTATCCGGAGACAGCACCCCATGCCCCGAACCACCGCCGGCCGGGCAGCACTGGCCGCCACCGGCCTCTGCGGCCTGCTCGCCAGCAGTTGCGCCGCCACCCCGCCCCCCGCCAACTCCCCGACCGCCCTGCGCGCCCGGCTGCCGCAGTCGATCCGCACCAGCGGTGAACTGCGCATCGGCGCCTACCTCAACTACGTCCCGGTCGAGTTCAAGGACGGCGGCGGCACACCCATCGGCCTACCCGGACCTCGCCGCGGCCCTCGGTTCCTACCTCGGCCTGCGCGTCAGGTTCCTCGACATGGCCTTCAACGACCTCATCCCGGCCGTCCAGTCCGGGAAGATCGACCTGGCAATGTCGGCCGTCATCGACTCCCGCGACCGCCAGCAGGGCAAGGACACCACCGGCCACGTCACCAACCCGAGCGTGGACTTCGTCGACTACTTTCTCACCGGCACCTCGATCCTGGTCAAGGCGGGCAACCCGCAGGGCCTGACCACACTGGACAGCCTGTGCGGCCACACCATCGCCGTGCAGACCAACTCGGTCCAGATCAAGGTCGCCAAGGCCCAGTCCGCCGCCTGCACCAGGAGCGGAAAACCGCTCCGGATCGACTCCGTGAACACCGACGACCAGGCCGTGGCCGAGGTCTCCTCCGGCACGGCCGCCGCCGACCTGGAGGCTACCCCGGTGCCGACTACAACACCACTACACCGAACCACACAGGCATGTTCCAACTGGTCGGCAGCTACCGGGAGTCGAACATGTACGGGATCGTGGTCGGCCGCGACCGGCGCGACCTGTCCGACGTGCTCTCCCAGGCCCTCGACCAGCTGATCGCCAACGGCACGTACCAGAAGGTCCTCGACAAGTGGAACGTGAGCAGCGGTGCCGTCGTCAACGCCACCGTCAACGCCGGGCTCTGAACTCCCCTACGTGGACTCGACGAGCCCTTCCTGTCGCCGGCCGACAAACTGCCGGGCGCCGGTTCCCTCGGTCAAGCGGTCCAGGAGCAGCCCAGTGCCGGTGCGACCCTCGATGCTCACACCGACCGGCTGCCGCCGGGCCGCGGACACTGCCGCACTGAGCGCCGCGGCCTGCGCGGTGACGACACGCGACGATGCCCGGACCCTCCTCGCCCTCCCGATCGACGTCGGCCGACCCGGCGGGATCCGGTCGGCGTTCGGTCAGCCCATGCTCTGGGAGCGGCTGGTCACGCTGATCTCGGAGGTTCCGCCGTTGCCGGAGAACTCCACCACGAGTGAGGCCGGGTCGCTGTGCCGCACCTTGGCGGTGAAGCCGGCGGCCGGCACGGCTGACAGCAGGCAGACGGTGTTGGAGTCGATCGCTACGGTGGCAGTGCCGCCGGCCGCTTGATAGGTCTGAACGTCGGCGTCGCGCGAGCAACGTGACGTCCCGTGCGTCGCAGCCGCCACAGCCGCTCCTCCGCCCGCGGGTTGGGGTTTCGGGGTGGCGGTTTCCGTAGCGGGCGCGGCGGTGCGTGCAGTGGCCGTCGGGGCTGCGGGAGGGGCGGTGGCCGTCGCGCTACCGGCCGGCGCGGCAGGTGTCGGCGTCGCGGTCGCGGTGACCGTGATCGAGGTGGTGGGAACTGACCGAGCCACAGGAAGAGCCGTCGTGGCAGGACGTACGACAAGGTGGACCGTCAGGACAACCGCGGTGATGCTGACAGCGGTGCACCCCAGCCAGATGAGCGGATATCGCCAGACGGACCTCATGAAGCCTTCCTGACCGAGTCCACTATGGTGCGATCTTATGACATACGTCCTTGTCGTCGATGACGACCCGGTGATCCGCACATCGCTGGTCGAGGCATTGAGTGCGCTCGGCCATGTGGTGAGCAGTGCCGCCGATGGCTTCGGTGCTCTGCGGGAGTTCACGCAGTGTCCGCCGGACGTGGTGGTGCTGGACCTCGGTCTGCCCGACCTGGACGGTGCGGATGCTCTGCTGATGATCCGCGGTCTGTCCCGCGTGCCGGTGCTCGTGGCCACGGCCCGTGACGACGAGCGGGAGATCATCAGACTGTTGGACGCGGGCGCGGACGACTACCTGGTCAAACCCTTTTCCGGCGCGCAACTGGCGGCGCGGATCTCGGCGGTGCTGCGCCGCTGCTCGCCCGATGCCCCTGCCGCGGTCGGACCGGCGACCCGTGGGGCGGCAGGGACGTCTCGAGCGCCCGCCGTGCCCCGCTCGCCGCGGGCGCCGTCGCCCTCTCGGCCCGTGCTGCCGGGGACGGCCGCGATGTCCCTGGCGCTGGAGATGCGCGCTGGGCCTCCGGTGGCTGCCGTGGCGCGTGAAGGCGGGCTGGAGCACAGCGGCGGGGGCGCGCTGCTCGTGGGGGAGCTGCGCATCGACCCGCTCGCGCGAACCGTGCATCTGGCGGGGGAGGAGATTCGGCTGACCCGCCGTGAGTTCGACCTGCTGGCCTTCCTGGCGCGGCACGCGGGACTGGTGGTCTCCCGCAAGCAGATCCTCGCCGAGGTGTGGCGCCAGCCGTACGTGGACGAGCAGACCGTCGACGTGCACCTGTCGTGCCTTCGCCGCAAGCTCGGCGAGCGCGCCGCGCGCCCGCGCTACCTGCACACCGTCCACGGTGTGGGGGTGAAGCTCGTGAGCCCTTCGTGAGGGTGACTCTGGCGATGGTCGCCCTGGCCGTGACGTCGATGGTCGCGCTGTCCTTCCTGATTCCGCTGGGCCTGCTGCTGAGCACTCAGGTCCACAGCCAGGCGACGCAGACGGCGCAGCAGCGGGCGGCGGTCCTGGCGCCGGTCCTGACGATCGCCACCGAGCCGACGGCGGTTCGGCACGTCGTGGAGAGCCTCGACGAGCCGGACCGCCTGTGCGTTCATCTGCCGAACGGCACGGTGATCGGCAGCAGCCATGCCCCTGCGGCGCAGCTGCGGGAGGCCGAGACCGGCCGGGCGTCGGCTGGCGGGGACGTACCGGGGGGCTGGGACTACCTGCAGCCCGTGCTCCTGGGCGGGGACCGGGTCGCGGTCGTCGAGGCGTTCGTGCCGGAGGCGGAGCTGAGCCGGGGCGTGGCCACGGGCTGGACGGTGATGTCCGTGCTCGCGGCGGGGCTGGTGGCCGGCTCGGTGGTGGTGGCCGACCGGCTCGGGTCGAAGGTCGTGCGCTCGTCGCGCGGGCTGTCCCGGGCGTCCAACGCGCTCGGCGCCGGTGATCTGGACGTGAGGGTGGATCCGGCAGGCCCCCGCGAACTGCACGAGGCGGGCGTGGCGTTCAACGCGATGGCGGATCGGATCGTGCGGCTGCTCGACAACGAACGGGAGCTGATCGCCGATCTGTCGCATCGGTTGCGGACCCCGCTGACCGCACTGTACCTCGCGGGCGAACAAGTTGGACCGGTGCCGGGATCGGACCGGCTCTCCGCCGCGATCCGCCGTCTGGAGCACGAGGTGGACTCGCTCATCCGCACGGCCCGGGCCCGGACGTTGCGCGGGCAGACGGCCCCGGAAGCGACACCGGACTCCGGCCGGGCGCAGGAGCCGACCTGCGATGTCGCGCAGATCGCCCGGCAGCGGGTCGGCTTCTGGTCGGTGCTGGCGGCGCAGCAGGACCGCAGTTGCACGATCACGGCGACCGAGGCGCCCACTCCGGTCGGCCTGCTGCCGGACGAGCTCGCCGCCGTCGTGGACGCCCTGATCGGCAACGTGCTGCGGCACACCCGCCCCGGGGTGGGACTGCGCGTGGAGGTCCGGCGTACGGCACCGGGCACCGTCTTGGCGGTCGAGGACGACGGCGACGGCATCGCGGACCCGGACCGGGCACTGTCACGCGGCGCGAGCACCGGTGGATCCACCGGCCTCGGTCTGGACATCGCCCGCCGCGTGGCCGTCTCCACCGGCGGCGGATTGCGGATCGGACGCGCAGCCTCAGGTGGAGCCCGGGTGGAGGTCGTCCTCGGCCTCGCCGAGCAAGAACCTCACCAGCCTGCGGACACCCGGAGGAGGAGAAGCCGCCTCCGGCGTTGACAGCGACCGAGAAGGCGGGTCTCCCGCTGGGCGGTGTGCCGCGTGACCACGAGAACGCGCGGCCTCGTACGGGGGCCTGACGGCGGCACCGCCGACCCCTCAGCCGCTTCGGCCCTTCCACACCATGTGAGCAGGACCTTATGGTTTTTTTAGGGCCTTCTGCGGACCGGCCCCGGCCCTGCGAACGCCCCCTACGCTCGGGGTGTCGGCCCTCGATTCCCCCACTCTGAGGGCCGCAACGCCCGGCGGCAGCGGGCCGTGCGACTCCTCCTTGCACCCGGCTGCCGTCGAGCACCGCGGGCGTACCCGGCGACGGTTCCTGCCGTGGTACGCCCGCCCCGACGACCAACTGCGAGGAATCCCGGACCATGATCGCTGACGCGGTTCCTCATCTGCTGCCCGCGCTGCTCGCGGCGTCAGAGCCGGGATCCCGGGCTCGCATGGACGCGTACGCGAAGCAGGTCGCGGTCCACGGGGTGGCGTTCCCGTCCCAGCCGGTGTGTGAGATCGGCATCCGCGAACTAATGGTCCCCTTCACCGGCGGACTGCAACGGATCTGCGTGGGATTCGGCGTCCCGGGCACCGAACTCGGCGTCGCACAGCGACTCGTGGCCCTCACCGACAATGAAGGCGCAGCAGATGGCGGGGCCCTCCTCGGTGCGGACGGGAATGTCGCCCCGGACCTCGCCGACCCGGGCCGCGACGTCACCTCGCTCCCCCTCGACGAGCTCCAGGCAGCCGCGCACCAGTGCGCACCGGCGGCACTCGTCCCCCTGAACGACTCGATGGTCCGCGAGGACGACCGGCAGAGCATCGTCAAGACGAACCCGGCCCTTCACATCCACCGCGCCTTCACCGGTGGAGGGTCGGAGCCTCTTCGACCTCCTCACCGGGCGGCTCGCGGCATCGCTCACGAGCCTCAACCGCCCCCGGGCCGACACGGCGTCACGGGCCCGATCCGTGGCCACGCCACCGCCCATGTCCCGGGGAACGGACGCGCACGCGACCCCCGACCCTTCTCCCTCACGGACGGGCGCCGCGACCGGGGCGGAAACGGGCCTGGCCGAGTGGCCGAGCACGGCGAGCCATCGCGCGGCGCCGGACCGAAGACGAAGGCCGGCTGACACGAGCATCGGCCGGCGAAGGAGAATCGTCTCCAAGACCCTGCGGCACTCCACGCTGGCCACCACCGTCAACATCTACGGCCACTTGCTCCCCCAAGCCGCCCGCGAAGCCGTCACCGCCCTTGCCGACGCACTCGACCACGCAGACCTCCCGTGCGAGATCAACTGACGCGCAGTCAGCCCGCGCGATCACCCGAGCTCACCTCGGCCGCAAACCGCCAGGTCAGAGCGTCGGACGCGACCACCCTGCGACCACGCGCACCCCGGAAACGAGTGAGAGCGGCTACTTGGTTTCCCAAGTAGCCGCTCTTACAACCGACTTCACAGTCGGGACGACAGGATTTGAACCTGCGACCCCTTGACCCCCAGTTAAGGGGTTCAACTAGTGTCGGCAGCCCAGGGTTCATGGCCCTGGCACTCTCGTTGCGTCAACTGCATTGCTAAACAGTCACGTTGGAGCAACGAAGCATGTGCGACACATGGGCAACACCGGTCGATATGACATGCCGTCAGCGTCCACTTCATGCACAAGCGCCCGTTATGGCCCATGGGCGCTCATCAGGTCTGGTCCCAAAGTGGTCCCAGGCGCCGCCACCTCTCCCCAGTTACTGCCAGCGACGGGAACCTGATGATCATTCAGAGGCGGTCTTCGGGAGCGCCCGTCAGCCCCGGTGGCCACGGCGCAGGCCAGCGTGCCGGATTGGCTCGTGCGGGCGGATCACGGTCACTTACCCATCGGCTACGGATCGTGATCTTCCGGGCGGTGTGTCGTCTTGAGCGTGTCCTGCCCGACTGGCCTCGCCGTGCCTCGCGCACTGCCCCGCACGCTCTGCCAACACGCCCGACCACCCGGCGAATCTTGGACCCGGAATCACCCAGTCCAAGAAGGAGACACCCGTGGCGCAGCGTACGAGCAGGGGCCGGGTCTATCGGTGCGGTTGCCAGGACGAGAACCGGAAGCAGATCGGCCCGTGGCGTCCGCAGCTGATTGCGGACGTCAAGCACGGCAAGTGGACCTATGCCGTCGACCTCGCTCCGGAGGACGGCCGGCGTCGCACCCGCTGACGGGGTGGCTTCGCCAGCCGTGCCGAAGCCGCTCGCGAGATGACTCGAGTTCTGGACGGCGAGCTGCGCGGTGTCTACGAGGACCGCCGCACCACCGTTGCCGACTACCTGCGCGAATGGCTCGCCGCGAAGAAGTTGGAACTTGCACCGAACACCTACGCCGGCTACGAGGCGTGCGTCGAGCGGGACCTGATCCCCGCCTTCGGCCGCTACCTACTGCTGGACCTACGCCCCAAGCACATCGACGCGTAGATCACCGCCCAGCAGAAGGCCGGTCGGGGCCGAGTCACCGTATACCGGGCCGTCTCGACCCTGCGCAATGCCTTGAACGCTGCTGTCCGCTCGTGGCGGCTGCGCTACAACCCCGCCAAGTACTCCGTCCCGCCCAGGCCCCGCTCCGAAGAGCGCACCTGCTGGACACTACCGTGCCGCGAACGCTCCGACCTTGAAGTCGGTGCCGCAGACGCTGAAGACGCCGCCCGGCGAGCCGTTCGCCTTCATCACGTTCACCGTGGTGCCCACGTCCTTGGGCAGCGCGACCTTGACGTGGGACGCCAGCACCGGGCAGGTGTAACGGGCCGACGTGGTGCCCTCGCTGTTCACGTCGTTGTACAGCACATCCGCCACCACCGCGGCACCCGCCGGGACGTCGACCGCGTCCGAGCCGTCCTTGGAGTTGTCCCCCGAGACCGGGCTCGCCTTGCCCTGGTCGTCGTCGGCGACCACGGTCGTCGGGCCGACGATGGTGCAGGGGGCACCCGAGCTGTTGGTGATCTTGAGGGTCGCGGCGGCGGGCTGCGCGTCACTGGCGTGGCCCGAGGACTGGAGGAACGTCACCGAGGTGTTCTTGGTCGTGCAGGCCGCGGTGACGCCGCCCCCGCCAATGCCGGAGGACGAGTTGCCACCACCGCTCGTGCTCGTCCTGCCCCCGGACGGCGCCGAGGCCGAGTGCGCGGCCGGCGCCGAGGCCGAGTGCGCGGCCGGCGCCGAGGCCGGGGCCGAGGTTGCACCCGACGGGGCGGCTGATGATGCGCTGGTGCCGACGGCGCTGTCCTGCGTGCCGCTGCCGTCGTTGCAGGCGGTCAGGGACAGGGCGAGCGTCGCGACGGCGCCGACGGCGAGCAGGGCGGGACGGGTGGTGGTGCGCATGGCTGGTTCCCCCGGTTCTCGTTCGTGGGTCGCGATCCTGCACGAGGTCGTTTCCCCTTACACGAACCAGGGTGTTGCGGCGCGCTGGCAGATCACTAACGAGCGCGGCGGCGGCGCTAACGCCCGGCTAACGCTCCCGGATCCTGGCGTGTGCCGCCGCGTGCCGACGCCGCAGTTCGGGCAGTTCGTCCTGGTCGGCGATGCGCAGCAGGGCATCGAGCGCGGTGACGGCGCCCGCGTCGTAGCCGGTCTGCTCGGCCTCAAGCGCGGCCTGCGCGAGGCAGCGCCGCCCGGCCACGGTGTCGCCGAGCCCGGCCAGCGCCTCGCCCTGCCAGGTACGCAGGAGCACGCGCCGGGCGACCGCCTCGTGCTCGGGGCCGAGGCCGAGCGCCACCTCGGCCGCCTCGTACGCCTGCCGGTGGCGGCCCGCGCCGAGGTGGATGCGGGCCAGGTGCTGGAGCGCGAGCATCCGGGTATGCGCGTCGTCGGCCTCGGTGGCGAGGGCGAGGGCTCGGGTGCAGGCCGTTTCGGCGGCGCCGGGTTCGTCGTCGGGGAGGGCCGCGGCGAGGTTGACCAGGGCGGTGGCCTCGCCGAGTACGTCGCCTGCGCGGGCCGCGAGTTCGGGCGCGACGCGCAGGTGCCGGACGGCCTCGGCGGTGCGGCCCTCCTCGGCGAGCACCCAGCCGAGCAGGGTCAGGACGCGGGCCTCTGCATAGGGGTCGGCGCAGGCGCGGGCGTCGGCGAGGGCGGCCTCCAGGGTGGGCGCCCAGTCGGCGAGGACCCGCCAGACCACGAGCGGCCACTGGGTCACGGCGATCCGCCAGGCCCGCTCGGGCCGGTCCTCGGCGCGGGCCGCAGCGGCGATCAGGGCGAGGTCGTCGCGTTCGGCGGCGAACCAGCCGAGCGCCTCCTCGCGGCTGGTGAAGTCCCGTACTGCGGGCGGCTGTTGAAAATCATGAGGCTGCATGAAGGCGGGCTCCCCGCCCGGTTCCGCGGCCTCGGACGCGGACAGCGCGGTCGCCACGCAGTGGTCGTACAGGCGCAGCCGGGCCGCGGTGCGGGCGGCCGGGTCATGGCTCTGGCCACGCGCGTAGAGCCGGACCAGATCGTGCAGGACGTAGCAGCCGGGGGCGGTCTCGGTGAGCAGGTGCGCGGCGACCAGGCAGTCGAGGGCGCGGGCCGCATCCGGCGGGGTCGTGCCGGCGAGCGCGGCGGCGCTGAACCGGTCGACGTGTGTGCCCGGGTGATGGCCGAGCGCGGTGAACAGCTGCGCTGCGTCGACGGGGAGGTGGGCGGTGGTGAGCCGCAGCGCGGAGGCGACGCCGATGTCCTCGACGGCGAGCAGCGCGAGCCGCTGGCGCTCGTCGGCGAGCCGGTCGGCGAGGGAGGCGAGGCCGAGGGCGGGGAGTTCCACGAGCCGAGCGGCGGCGACCCGCAGCGCGAGCGGCAGACCACCGCACAACTCGGCCGTACGGCGGGCCGCTTGGGGCTCGGCGGCGGTGCGGCGCTCGCCGAGGAGACGGGTGAGCAGGGCCACGCTGTCGTCGGTGGCGAGGACGTCGAGGGCGAGGATTCGGGCGGCGTCGGAGGCGACGAGACCGGCGAGGCGGGCACGGCTGGTGACGACGGTGACGCAGCCGGGTCCCGTGGGCAGCAGCGGGCGCACCTGGGCGGAGGTACGGGCGTTGTCGAGGACGACGAGCAGACGCAGTTCGGCGGTGAGCGAGCGGAACAGGGCACCGGCGGCGTCCGCCGACTCGGGCATCCGGCGCGGTGGAACGTCGAGAGCGACGAGGAACTCCCGCAGCAGATCGGCCGGTTCGGGGTCCGAGGTGTCACTGAACCCGCGCAGATCCGCGTAGAGCGTCCCATCGGGGAAGTCGGAGTGCCGGCCGGCCGCCCAGCGCACGGCCAGTGCGGTCTTGCCGACCCCGGCGGGCCCGGTGACCACGACGACCGGCCCGTCAGGTCCGGCCGCGGCCGCGGTCAGCGCGGCGCTCTCGGCGGTGCGGCCGTGGAATCCGCGCGGGGTACGAGGCAGCAGGTTGGGCCGGAACTGAACTGGTTCCAGCGCCGGTTGGGGCGCATCGGCTCGGGCCACGGGGGCGCTGTCGGGGCCGAGGGCGAGGGTGAAGGCGGCGGTCAGCTCGGCGCCCGGAGCGACGCCGAGCTCGTCGGAGAGGACCTGGCGGGCGCGTTGGTAGGCGTCCAGGGCCTCCGAGGAACGCCCCGCATGGTGCAGCGCCTCGACCAGCCGGGCGGCCAGCGGCTCGCGCAGCGGATGGGCCCCGGTCTCCGGCCGCAACAGCTGGACAGCGCGCTCGTGTTCACCGCCCACGACGTACGTGTCGGCGAGCAGCTCGACCGCTGCGAGCCGCGCCTCGTCCAAGGTGTGCGCGGCGGAGCGAAGCAGCGGCGACGGGTAGGCGCCGGCCAGCGCGGGGCCCTGCCACAGGTCGAGCGCCTCGGTGAGCAGCGCGGCCCTGTCACCGGGGTCGGTGGCACGGCGGGCGAGCGCCACAAGACCCTCGAAGCGGTGGGCGTCGAGCAGCGTCTCCGGCAGTTCCAGGTGGTACGCGGAGCCGCGCGTGCTCAGCTCGACGCCGTACGCCGATGCGTCGACGCCCGCCAACAGTGCCCGCAGGCGCGAGACATGGCCTTGGATCACGGTGCGGGCGTGCAGGGGGGGTTCGTCGTCCCACAGCGCCTCGGTGAGTGTGTCGACGGAGACCGCGACATTGGCCCGCAGCAACAGCATCGCGAGCAGGCTGCGCCGCTTGGCGGGCCCGAGCGGCAACGGCCCATCGCTCCCGCTGACCGACACGGGGCCGAGGACCTGGAACTCCATGGACGGAACCCTATCTTCCGAGGGCTACTGGGGATCGGGACGTCGAACCGTACGGATACCGCGCTGCTCCGTCACCGACCAGGTCGGGCCGGTCGGCGGCGGAGGCGATGGGACGAGGGAGCAGGGCTCGGCGGTGAGGGCGGTGGCTTTGACGGACCGGGCCAGGTGGCACGGTCCATCTCGCCGGCGCGGCGATAGACGGCCGCTGACATCGGGTCAGGGGGTGCTGGTGAGCGCGGCCCAGAGGGTGTCGGCGGTGAGGGTGCGGGCCAGACCAGCGGCCCAGGTGGTCTCGTCGCCGTCCTCGTCGCGCCAGGACCACAGGCGGGTGGTGGCGAGGTGGAGCGGGTGGAGCTTGGTGATGCCGATGGCACCGTGCAACTGGTGGGCGATCCGGGCGATCTCGGCAGCCGAGGCGGATGCCTGGGTCTTCGCGCCGGCGATGGCGAACCGGGCGGCCGCAGTGCCAGCGTCCAGCGGGGCGGCGGCGGCCTGGACGGCGGCGCGGACCAGCGCGGCTTCCTCGATCAGCTTCGCTTCCTCCTGCTTGACGGCCTGGAAGCGGCTGAGCGGGCGGCCGAACTGGGTGCGCGCGGTGGTGTGCGCGACCGTCAGCTCGACACAGCGCTGGCCGGCTCCGGCGATCAGGGCCGCCCGGGCCAGGGCCGCCCGCAACTCGGCCTCCTCGAGGAGCTCGCGGGGAATCCGGCGGACCTGCGCGGCGGGGATCTCGACGCTGGCGAGGTGCAGGTCGTCGCGCGCTTCCTCGGCCAAGTTGGCGCCTGGGGCGAGGACTGCCTGGTCCGGGGTGAGGGTGAACAGGACCGGGCCGAAGGGGGCGTTGGCGAGCACCACCACGGCGGTCGCGGTGCGGGCCCAGGGGACGCGGCGCAGGGTCCCGGCGACCAGCAGGGTGTCGTCCTCGCCCGCGCTGCCGGCCGAGCCGACGGCCGAGGCGGCCGGGTGCGCGTGGCGTATCGTCAGCTGGGGGGCGATGGCGTAGGTGAGCGGGCCCTCGGGCACCGACAGGCCGGCACGGCGCAGCAGTGGGCGGGCGACCAGGGCGGTCTCGGCGAACGGGGCGGGGACGGTGCGGCGGCCGGCTTCCTGGACGGCGGCGAGGAGTTCGGCGGTGCTGGCGTC
Organism: Kitasatospora sp. NPDC051164; assembly: GCF_044455625.1. Classification (NCBI taxonomy): domain Bacteria; kingdom Bacillati; phylum Actinomycetota; class Actinomycetes; order Kitasatosporales; family Streptomycetaceae; genus Kitasatospora; species Kitasatospora sp. NPDC051164. The sequence continues at coordinate 141,999 of NZ_JBITFB010000011.1, forward strand.
CGGGGTGGGGAGGGGCACGGTCTGGGAGTCGGTGGTGTTGGTGACGGTGACGATGGCGTCCGGGTCGGCGAAGAAGGCGGTGGTGTCGTAGTCGTCGGCGGGGACGGCGGGGGTGCTGGTGTCGATGGTGTGGGTGTTCATCGGTGCTGCTCCAGTCCACGAGTGATGATGCCGCGAAGGATTTCGTTGGTGCCGCCGCGCAGGGTGTAGCCGGGGCTGTGCAGGAGGGCGAAGGCGAGCAGTTCGGCGTGGCTGCCGGGGGTGGCGTGCGGGTCGGCCGGGGTGGGCAGGATGCTGCGGACGGAATCGACCAGCGCGCCCTCCAGGCGGGTGCCGAGGTCCTTGACCAGGGCGGCCTGGGTATCGGGCGAGGCGCCGGCGTCCAGTGCAGCGGCAACGCCGAGGGAGAGCTGGCGGATGCTGTGCAGGCGGGCGGTCAGGATGCCGACCTGGGTGAGCTGTTCGGCGGTCATGGCGCGCCGGTCGAGCTCGCGCAGCAGGGAGACCAGCAGGGGGAAGGTGGACAGGTAGCGCTCCGGCCCGCTGCGTTCGAAGGCGAGTTCGCCGGTGACCTGCTTCCAGCCGTCGCCCTGCTGTCCGAGGAGCATGGCCTCCGGGACGTGGACGCCCTCCAGGTGGAAGGCGTTGAAGCGGTGCTCTCCGCTCATCAGGTGGATCGGCTCGATCCGCACGCCCGGGGCGCGCAGGTCCACGATGAACTGGCTCAGGCCGGCGTGCTTGTCCTCGGCTTCCTCGGTGCGGGCCAGCACGATGGCGTAGTCGTTGGCGTGGGCGCCGCCGGTCCACATCTTGGTGCCGGTCAGCCGCCACCCGTCTGCGGTGCGTTCGGCGCGGGTGCGGACGGAGGCGAGGTCGGAGCCGCTGCTCTTCTCGCTCATCCCGATGGAGAAGAAGCACTTACCGGCGGCGATCCGGGGCAGGAAGAAGCGGCGCTGCTCCTCGGTGCCGTGCTGCAGGATGGACGGGCCGGCCTGCCGGTCCGATACCCAGTGCGCGCTGACCGGGGCGCCGGCGGCCAGGAGTTCCTCGATCACCACGTAGCGCTCCAGGAAACCGCGCCCGGCACCGCCGTACTCGGTGGGCAGCGCCATGCCGACCCAGCCGCGTTCGGCGAGGCGGCGGGTGAACGCGGGGTCCCAGCCGGCCAGCCAGGAGTCGGGGCGGCCGAGCACGGTACCCCGGGCGCGCTCCTCGTCGAGGAAGTCGCGTACATCGAGGCGCAGCTGCCGGGCCGATTCGGGCAGGACGGCCTCGGGAAATCCGAGCGGGGAAATTGTCGCCGTGGGCATGGTTCGCTCCGGAATGGTCGATGGGGATTCGGTCTCGGGAAATCCAGTGGATCGGGTCAGTTGGCGGAGTGCAGCAGCGCGGGGTCGAAGCCGGCCTGGCCGAGGACCTCGTCGGTGTGCTGGCCGATGGCCGGGCAGGGCCGCAGCGGCGGTTCGGGGTCGGCCGAGTAGCGGACCGGGCGACCGATGACCCGGTAGCGGCCCTCGGTGGGGTGGTCGGCCTCGTAGAGCAGGCCCCCCTCTCGGGCGTAGGCGGTGGTGGCGGCGGACTCCAGGTCGAGCACCGGGGCGGCGGCGATGCCGACCCGATCGCAGAACTCCTGCCATTGGGCGCTGGTGTGGTTCGGCGTCAGTTCCGCCATCAGCCGGTAGAGGTCGTCGGCGCGGTGGGCCCGGTCGGGGCCGGTCGCGAAGCGAGGGTCGTCGGCCAGTTCGGGACGGGCGACGAAGGCGGTGAAGTCCCGCCAGTTGCGGTCGCTCTGCGGCAGGATGCACATCCAGCCGTCGGCAGTGCGCTGGGCACGGCGCTCGGGGCTGAGCGAGCGGGTCGAGCCGAACGCGCCGTCGGGCTCCAGGCTGGCCGCGCCCAGGTGCTCGACCAGGTTGAAGGCGAGCATGGTGTCGACCATCGGGACCTCGATGTGCTGACCGGTGCCGCCGTGTTCCCGGTAGTGCAGCGCGGCCAGCACCGACTGGGCGATCTGCATGCCGCAGATCTTGTCGGCCAGCACGGTCGGCACGTAATGCGGCTGGCCGGAGACCTGGTGGTTGAGCCAGACCAGACCGCTGGTCGCCTGGATGATGTCGTCGTAGGCGGCGTGGGTGCCGTGGCTGCTGTCGCTGCGGAAGCCCTGTGCGTTGGCGTAGATCAGGCCGGGATTGACGGCCGCGACCTCGGCGTAGTCCAGGCGCAGCCGGGTCAGGGCCTGCGGGCGCAGGTTGGTGATGAAGACGTCGGCGGTCCGCAGCAGGGCGAGCAGGGCGTCGCGGCCGTGCGGGGCCTTGAGGTCGATGGCGACGCTGCGCTTGTTGCGGTTCAGGTTGAGCGCGGCGCCGCCCATACCGGGGTGGCGCAGCGGCGGGTAGTGGCGGGTCATGTCACCGGTCGGCGGCTCAACCTTGATCACGTCCGCGCCCAGGTCGCCGAGCTGCTGGGCGGCGTACGGGGCCATGATCACGCTGGCCAGTTCGACGACGCGGACTCCGGCGAGCAGTCCTCGCCCGGACGGACCGCTGGGCTCCTGGGTCATCTGCTGGTACCTCCTGAAATGTCGGGTGAAGGGCGGGCGGCCGGCGCCGCGTTGCCTCGTTCCGCAATCCAGGAAACCCGCGGGGAATCGGCACCGTCCAATACGAGTTGGGCGCCGGATCGATAGGGCGGAGGATATTCACGCGGCGCCGGCTCGGGTCATATGGGCGCGGATATCGGTGATTCGGGGAATCCGTATTGGACGGTGCGGCGCCGGACCGGCTGTTCTGGTGGAGGCCGCCCGACCGGGTCGGCCGCCGCGGCACACGCGGCTCGTCATCTCCGGAAGGAGAGTCGGACATGGCAATCGATCAGGCGCAGCGGACCAGTGCGGCGTACCGGGCCCTGGAGGGCCTGTACCGCGAGTTGGGGATCACGGCGGCGGACACGGGCGGCACCGTGAGGATCCAGGGGGCTGACCCGGTGACGCCTTCGGTGCACCGGATCGGCGACGCCGCGGCGGCTGCCCTGGCCGCCCTGGGCACCGAGGCCGCCGCGCTCCACCGGGAGCGCGGCGGCGCGGCGCAGGACGTGACCGTCTCGGTGACGGCGGCGGTGCGCCAGCTGATGGCGGTGTTCTTCACCCGGATGCGGGGCGTGCCGGTCCATCGCTTGCAGGAGGACCCCAACCTGCTCGGCAACAGTGACTTCTACCGGGCAGCCGACGGCCGGTTCGTCTACGTGCTCCTCTCCTACCCGCACCTGCGTGACACCGCCTGCCGGGTACTGGACTGCCCGCCGGACCGCGAGCGGATCGCCGCCGCCATCGCCCAGTGGGACGCGCTGGAACTGGAGGAGGCCATCTGCACCCTGGGCGGCACCGCGATCGCAGTGCGCACCCGGGAGGAATGGCAGCGGCATCCACAGGGGCGGCTGCTGCAGGACGGCCCACTGATCCGGATCGAGAAGATCGGGGAGAGCGCGCCGGAGCCGTTCTCGGCGTTCCCGCCGAAGCTGTCCGGCGCGGCGGACCGGGACCTGCCGCTGGCCGGGGTGCGGGTGTTGGACAACACCCATGTGATCGCCGGCCCGATCGGCGCGCGGATCGCCGCCGAACTGGGCGCCGACGTGCTGCACATGTCCTCGCCCGACCATCCGGACCCGACCGGGATGATCGTCGAGACCGGCATCGGCAAGCGGGCCGCCTTCTGCGACCTGCTCGACCCGGCCCAGGCCGCCGCCTTCCGGTCCGTGCTGGCCGGCACCGACCTCTACGTCTGCAACTACCTGGGTCTGGACGCCAAGGGCTTCGGCCCGGCGGCACTGGCCGAGCAGCGGCCCGGACTGGTCGTGCTGGACTTCCTCGGCTGGGGAACCGAAGGGCCGTGGGCGGCACGCGGCGGCTTCGACCAACTGGCCTCCGCTGCCACGGGTTTGGCAGCCGAGGAGGGCTCGGTCGACGCTCCCCGGCTGCCCCCGACCTACCTTCTGAACGACTACCTAGCCGCAGTGCTCGGGGCCGCGGGCGCGCTGGAAGCGCTGCGCCGCCGGGCCCGGGAGGGCGGCAGCTACCGGGTGCACGTCGACCTGGCGAAGGTCTGCATGTGGGTGCAGGACCTCGGGCTGCTCCAGCGCGCGGGCGTGGTCGAGCTGCCCGCCCCCGACCCGGCGCACGACCAGGCCGAACTGGTCACCGTGCGGGGACCGTTCGGAGAAGTGTGCTACCTGCCGACCCAGGTGCGCTACTCCACGCTGGCACCGCGCCTGTCCCGCACCGCCGAGCCGCTGGGCGCATCGGAGCTCATCTGGTGACCACAGTCCGGCGCGTCGGCCTCCTCCTGCGGGTGCACCGTTGCGGGGCCCTCGATCTCGGGGCGGTGGCGCTCCATCAGCTCCAGCAGGGTGGCGACGGCCGGATCGGCGTTCGGACGGCTCAGCGCCGCGACCGTGGTCACCAACCGGTCGCCGTCCTCGATCGCGACGAAGCGGATCATCGGGTGACCGAGCGCCGCGACCCGCTCCGGGACGAAGCAAACGCACACCCCGGCCGCGGTGTAGCCGAGCATGCTGGTCAGGTCCTCGGCCTGGGCACGGGTGCGCAACTCGAAACCGGCCTTGCGACAGGCGTCCTCGATCAGCGCCCGGATCCGGGGCATGGCCGGCTGCGCGGCGGTCACGAACTCCTCGTCCCGCAGCCGGGCGAGCGGCACCGACCCGGCCCCGGCGAGTGGATGGTCGCACGGGACGGCCAGCACGGTGCTCTCCTCGGCCGCCTCCCGCACCTCCAGACCCGCCAGGTCGGAGACCGGCAGCCGGACCAGCGCCAGGTCCGCCACCCCTTGCCGGACCTGCTCGCACAGCTCGGCGGACGACCGCTGACGGACATCCAACCGCACGCCCGGCAACTCCCGGGCGGCCATCGCGAGCAACCGGGGCAGGTGCCAGTACCCCAGGCTGCTCACGTAGCCGAGCCGAACCGTGCCCTCGACGCCCTTGGATATCCGACGGACCCGAGCCACCGCGGCCTCCTGCGCCTCCAGCATCCGCTTGGCGTCGGCCGCGAAGGCCGCCCCGGCCACCGTCAGCCGCACTCCCCTGCTGGTGCGCTCGAGCAACAGCACTCCAAGGCCGCGTTCCAGGCGCTGGATCGCCTGACTGAGTGGTGGCTGACTCATCGACAAGCGCCGGGCGGCATGCCCGAAATGCTGCTCCTCGGCGAGTACCACGAACTGCTCCAGCAGGCGAGGGGTGAGCTCCATGACCGTCAACCCTAGGGCGCGGTTCACACACCGAACAAGGACAGGGGACACGCGGGCGATCTTCTTCTCGTTGACCCGAACGCCCGCCTCCCGCAGTTCGGAGGTCACGCGCGGTGAGCCGTAGGAGGCGACCCCCGGAACGTGGGCTGCAGGCTGGCGCATCTCCTGCACCAGCCGAATCGCCACGATGCAGGGTGCCGGGCGATGGCGCGCGCCTCGGTCACCGCGCTCGCCCTCCGGCCCCGATTTCTACCTCGAGCACCTCAAGCGGCTGACCGCCAACGGCATCCAGCCGCACTTCATGCTCGCCAACCTGCCCCAGCTGGAGACCGTCGAACGACTGATCCGCGCCGGCCTCTACACCGGCCCGCTCAACCTCAACTACGTCGCCATCGGCGGCGGCGCGTCCGCGTTCCGCCCCGCCGATTTGGTCGAGTTCGCCCGCCGCACCCCGGACGGCGCCGTGCTCACCATCGAGAGCATCATGCGCTCCACCCTGCCGATGAACACCATCGCGATCGCCCTGGGCCTGCACGTCCGCGTCGGCATCGAGGACAACCTGTGGGCGCCCCGCAAGGAGCGCATCACCTCCGTCCAGCAGGTCGAGCAGCTCGTCCGCATCGCCGACGAGCTGGGGCGCGACATCGCCACCGCCCAAGAGGCCCGGCGGATCTACCAGATCGGGGAGTAGTGGACCAACGCGGACGAAACCCTCGACCACCTGGGCCTGCCCCCGAACCGCCGCCCCGGCGAGCGCGGCGTCCCGCTGCGCCACCCTTCCCCCGCCCGTGGCGGCGCGCTGGTCTGAGCACCACCCGGTAACGGGGCACCCACGCCCCGCTCCCCGTCCGGTCGGCGGCCCACCGCTGGTCGATCTGGCTCACCAAAGTGGAACCCGATGCCAGCTGGCTCGGCCGGGTGGCATCTGACCTCTCGGCCGATCAAACCAGCGCTTTGAAGCAGATAGCGGTGTCGCTCTCCCGACACGATCGCCATCTGCGCGCTGGGGGCCGCGCCGTGCTTCGCGCGCCGGCCGCGTTCTCCTCATGAGTTGTTGGCTGGTGGGCACTTGTCTCACCACGATCACCTGACGCAGGGAGAACACGATGAGCACCTGTCCCACCCGTGGCCGTGTCTACCGCCGCTGTGGCTGCCGTGACGAGTGCCGACGGCAGTTGGGAGCTCGTGTCCGGCGCTGCAAACCGAAGCAGGGCACGGGAGTTGGGCGTACGCGGTAGACCTGCCGTCTTCGGAGGTGGGACGCAAGACCCGCCGCCGCAGCGGCTACCGCTCGGAGCAGGACGCGCGGCACGCGCTGGAACTCGTGCTGGCCGCGGAGCGGATCGGAGTGTTCGAAGACCCGAAGATCACCGTGGGTACCTATCTGCTCGAGTGGCTGGCGTTGAAGGAGAAGACCCTCAAGGCCTCCACCTACGCGAACTACCACGCGTACGTCCACAAGGACCTGCTGCCCACATTCGGGCGGATCCGGCTGGTCGACCTGAAAGCCCGACACATCGAGAAGTGGAGCACCGATCAACTCTCCGCCGAACGCGGCCCGGTCGCCGTGTACCGAGCCGGCTCCGTGCTGCGCAGCGCGCTCGGCCAGGCCGTGCGCGGCAAGCGCTTGACCTACACCCCGGCCCGGCGCGCCATCAGGGCGCGGCCGGCCTCGCCCGAGCGGCTGTGCTGGACCCCGCTGCAGGCCGCCGCGTTCCTTAGCCACAACGCCCAGAATTACGCGGATCAGCTCGGGGACCTGTTCGAGGTGATCCTCGCAACCGGTCTTCGGCGCGGTGAGGCACTCGGTCTGCACTGGACGGACGTGCACTTCATGGAGCGCAAGGTGTACGTCCGCTGGACCCTGTCCGCGGTCAACAACAACGAACTTCACCTGGGACCGCCGAAGACCAAGGCGAGCCTGAACTGGGTCAGCCTCAACGCCCGGGCCATGGACGCCCTGCGGCGCCAGGCCGACCACCAGCAGTCACTGCTCCCGCCGGGCGCGCCGTTGGAGGGACTGGTCTTCGCCGGGGTGGACGGCTCGCCGCTGCGGCCCCAGCACGTCCTGAATGAGCTGCGGCGGCGCACCGCCGAGATCGGGCTGCCCCGGATCGGGGTGCATGACCTGAGGCACACTGCGGCGACCATCATGATCACCTCTGATGTGCCCATGGCGGTGGTCTCCAAGACCCTGCGGCACTCCACCCTGGCCACGACCATCAACATCTACGGGCACCTGCTCAAGTACGCCGCAGACGAAGCGGTCCACGCCCTGGCCGACGCCCTCGCACAAGCCGAGGCCGACCTCGACTCCGGCCGTCCTCACCACCTCGGACGCGCTGCCTAGCAATCGAAGTGCCGGGCTCCGGGCGCCATCGCTTCTCGCATGCCGGGCTTGGAGCCGGACCGGGCACGGTCAGCTCCAAGCCCGAGCGAGTGCCGCTCGCGCGGGGTCGCGATCCGGTGATCACGAGCCCAGGCAGTCACCATCTTCTGCCTCCACAGCGAGGGAACCGCTGCGAAGCAGTTGATCAACGACAGGCCCCGGCACCAGCAGATCAACGCTGCCGGCCGACCAGTGCGCAGCCACCTGATACACCGCAAGGACACCGGCCTCCCACCGGGGAAGCCGGTCCTCCTCCCCCTCCCCGCCGTGGGCGCGGTCGAGCGGCGGGAGATCGACCGTGACCGAACGGCGAGGAACCGCCGCGTGCTGCGCGGCCAGAGCACGCGCCTGGGCATTCCAGTCATCAACGAGGCGATCCAGCGCATCGAGAGCCTCCCCGCGACCCCGCCGGCGGGACCCGAACGCCCCGTATACCACCGCCATCACCGCAACCCTGCCCACCTCAAGCCCGTCCCAGCCGCCAGCACACTCCTGCTGCCAGCAGGCCCACGCCTCCTGCACCAGCCACGGACCGCCGGGCCCCGGGCCGACCAGAGCCGGCCCACCATCGGTCCCTGGATCCGGCAGGGTCGCGGCACAGGCCGCCTCCAGCAGAGCGGACTCGTCCAACGACGAGGCCAGGCTCCGACGTGCGCAATCCACTGCTCCGGCGAGGCCGGTACGCATCGGCTCGACCCACGGCGCAAGCCACGGGTACGCCGCCGTGACCACCTGACTCTCCAGCAGCTGCGCCTGCAAGCTCCACCACCTCCGACGCTTCCCCTCGCGCGCAGCATCCGAGTCCGCCCGCCTCACCCCCTCCGTGACGGGGCCCGCCTCGAACTCTGCCTCATCGCCCGGGGCACACACCCACGCCCTCAACGGCGCCAGAGACGACACCGCTTCAGCGAAGGCGACGAGCGGATGTTCACCCGGAAGCGGCCACGCGCAATGTGTGCACAACTCCCCGACCGCGAGCATCAGCGGCATCTCCAGACGGTGAACCGCCGGCGCGGATCGTAGCTGCCCGCAATCCGCGCCGCCATGAAGCCTTCCCAGGCCCGACGACGACCGGAAGCAGGACAGCGGCAGCTCCTGGAACAACCCCAACGGAACATCGGCCGCAAAGATCTGACCCAACCGAAGCCTGCGCGTTTCCGGGCTCAGCATCGCGGCGCCAACCGAAAAGCACAAAGACGAAGAGCGAATCGCGCCTCACCCGCCGCGACCCGAGCGGTTACCAGCGGCCCTCGGCGCAGCGACGGGCGAAGTGAGCTCCTTGTCGCGCTCTCAAGGGGTAGCAGCAGCTCAGCAACCACGCCCGGCCTCTGGTGATCGCGTGGTGGTCGCAGCGCAACGATCACTCGACAGGACTTCAAGCGAGGATCCCGACCCAGAAATCGGGACAAACCTGTGCGAATCAGTCGCCACCGAGGAAGATCGCGTACGGCGCCCGTCAAGCCGACGACAGCAGGTCACCCGCTCAGGAGGGCCGAGCTCCTCCGACCGCGAAGCACCACGCTTGACCATCCGGCCCCAACTCCAGCCTGGCTACGGCGAGTTGTCCACCGCCACCTGCCATCAGGCTGCGTTCCCAGACCGGTCAGGGCGCGACCACCATGCGACCACCACCCCGCGACACGCACAAAAAGGCGCTCCCATCATTTTGATGGAAGCGCCCTCCGACCTGCGAAAACTCGCGGTCGGGACGACAGGATTTGAACCTGCGACCCCTTGACCCCCAGTCAAGTGGGCCGTTCCTCTGCCTGCTTCGAGCGAAGCCAGCACGCCAGCTTCAAGCTCTCAAATCAGCTTACCACTCGCCGAATTGCACCGCACCCGCCTCCATGCACGAGTGGACCAGCTGACAGTGGCTCAATGGTTACTATGTGCAGGAATGTCCAAATCCGAACACCGCCGCCCACTAGCGCCCAAGGCATGTGGTCCCAAAGTGGTCCCAGAGCTCTGGTCACACGCAGCAACCGGCCCTTCGAGGCCCGCTTCAATCTCCCCAGTGGGAAGCACCTCCTTGCGGAAAGACCATCCCCCCCACAAGGTATCAGTGACACAGTGTGACGATATCCGGGGGCCCGTCAGATCGCACCACTGGCCGGAACGTCAGATCCAGTCTATTCCCTCCTGGGTAAAATGTGACAAACGCAATGATGTCTAGATTGCCCGACTTCTGGCATGTATGGTGTCCCGTCCATCGCCGGGCGGGCCGGCGGGTGGCGTGCTGGGGGGTTCGTGGCGGGACTGCAGGTGTTTCGAGTCGCTGGCGGGGATGTTCGCCGTGTCGAGGGCGCGGCCGTGGAGTTCGAGCGTGATCTCCAGCGGCTCGTGGAGGCGAACATGGAGGAGATGCTGGGTGGTGTCCGTTTCCTGGCGACCGAGTACTCCACCGGTCCCGTGCACCGGGGCCGGATCGACAGCCTCGGTCTGGACGAAGACGGAAGCCCAGTCCTGATCGAGTACAAGCGCACGAGCAGTGAGTCGGTCCTCGCCCAGGGGCTGTTCTACCTCTCGTGGCTGGTGGAGAACCGGTCAGAGTTTGAGGCGCTCGTCGAGCGGCGGCTGGGAGCGGAAGCCGCCGAGCGGGTGGACTGGAGCCGCCCGCGGGTGGTCTGCATCGCGGCGGAGTACACCCGCTACGACCTGGTGGCTGCTGGCATGTCCCACCATCGGATCGACATGGTGGTCTACCGGCGCTACGGGGACGACCTGGTGACGCTGGAGCTGGCGGTGTCGATCGCCGGCGGCTGCGGCTCCCTGGCGGTTGGCCGGTCGGAGCGGACACGGCTGGCTTCGTCCGTGCGCCGGACGGTCAGCGACGTGCTGTCGCAGGTGGGCGGCGAGGTACGGGAGCTGTACGACGAGTTGGACGCCCGTCTGCTCGACCTGGGCGAGGGGCACTCGGTGGAGCTGCAGCACTACGTCGCCTACCGCCGCCGGCGGAACTTCGCCTGCGTCCGGGTGCTGGCGCAGGCCCAGGCTCTGGTCGTCTTCCTGCGCGTCGACCCGACGACGGTCCAGCTGGTCCCGGGCTGGACCAGGGACGTCCGGAGAATCGGGCACCTCGGCACGGGCGAACTGGAGGTCCGGATCGGCTCGATGGAGGATCTCGACCGGTCAATGGCACTGCTTCGGACGAGCTACGCCGCTGCGGCGTAGTCCGTCAATGGCGATGGGCCGTACCCCCTTTGCGGGGTACGGCCCATCGCCATTATTCGGCCCGCTCACCGGAGGGCTGGGTCCGCGGGGCTGGCCCTGGTGTTCAGTGGTGTGCCGGGCGTACCAGGGCGGCGGTCAGCGCCGGCGCGGGCGGGATGATGAGGGTGGTGCGGTGACGGGCGGCTCGCTCGCCTGCCCGGCGGGGGGCGGATTGAGGGCCTGCTGGATGTGGGCCCGGCGGGCAGCCCAGCGACTCAGGTCGCGCTGGTAGGTCCGGACTTCCTCGCCTCCGGCAACGCGCGGGTCCGGTGCGGTGGGCTGGCGGCCCTGGGGGTTCGGCTGTTCGATGACGGTCCTCCGCATCAAGAGGTAGGGACTCCGGGCGCAGGCCCGAGTCGAGCGGGGTCAGTGTTCTTGGTCGTGCTGCGACTCTCGGGCCAGCGCGGTGATCAGGGCGCGTTCACGGACGAAGTCGGCGTGCACCTCGGGCTGGTTCGGGCCGAGGGCTTCGAGGGCGCTGTCGATCGCCGTGAGAGCTTCGGCTCGGCGCCCGAGCATCCGCCAGGCAGTGGCGGTACGGAAGAGCATGATCGGGTCGCCGTCGTCGAAGGTGGGCCACGCGGCCAGCTCCAGGATCCGCTCGGCCTGGTCGGGTAGCCCGTCACCGAGCCAGAGGCCGTGGAGCAGGGCGTGGCAGACCTGGGGGTTGTCACCGGCTTCGGCGAGGCTGCGGTCCATGGCGTCGAGAGCACCGCGCGCGGAGCTTCCGAGGAGGGCGAAGGCGGCAAGGGCGCGGGTGTACGGATCCCAGTGCGCTCGCTCGCTTCCCGATGCCTGGTTGAGCAGCTGCTGGATGCTGCGGCACCGGAAGTCGAAGCGCAGGCCGGCGAGGTGGATGTGCCGGAGCGCCTGGGCGTGGGTGCGGTCGGTGCCGGGCTGGGTGAGATGGTTGGTGCCGGTGAGGTGGGCGAGGGCGCTGTTGCGTCGGCTGCGGGCGTACCACGTGAGGTGGTTGGCCAGGGCGGCGCTGGTCTGCCAGTTGGCGTGGGCGCGGCTGAGCCAGCGGGCCGCTTCGCCGGTCCAGGGTCGGCCGGCGTCGATCTCACGCTCGATCAGCGTGCGGACGGCGGCGAGGGCGGCTGCGCGGAGGTCGTCTCGGGTGACGGCGATGCTGAGGGCGCTGTACCCGCTGGGGCGGTCGAGGAGGCCGCGGATCATGATCTGTTGGGTCTGCGGGTAGGCGGCGGCCCGGGCGATCCGCTCGATGGTGTGCAGGTCGGCGCTGGTGTCGTGCAGGACGGCTCCGTTTGGACGGGGGGTTCCGTTCGCCGGCTTCGTGTCGGCCGGTGCGGGCTGGTTCCGGGTGCGAGGGTGGCTGTTGGTGCTGGGGATGGTCGGCTCCGGGAAGCGGTGGCTCTGGTGACCCAACTGGTCAGCGGGTCCGCCGGGGGCCGGCTGGGGGTGGTGCCGCCGGTGCGGTGGCTGGCTGCGCGGCGGGCAGCGGGGTGGCCGGTGCGGATCGGGCGGCTGCGCGGCGGGCGGTCAGGTGGTGCTGGGGTGCGGTGCCGGTCCGTGTCGACTGGGCAAGGCGGTCGGCTTCTCGGGCTGCTGCGGTGATCAGGAAGGTCGGGGTGTCGGGGCTGAAGGTCGCGCTCCACAGGGCGGGCGGGTCGCCTCCGTCGAGCGTCCAGGCTTCAGCCAGCGGCACGATGTCCAGGGAGCTGGGCTCGCCCCGCAGGACCGACCACAGCTTCACGCCGGCGGGGCCGGTGCTCGACCTGTCCCGGTGGTGGAGGTCGCTCTTGTGCCAGTCCGACAGGCGGAGTTGGGCGTGGGCGAGGGCGGGGTCTCGGCTTCCGGGGACCGGATCGGGCCGGTAGCGGCGGTGTGGGGTGAAGCTCGGCTCGGGCGAGGACTCGAAGTCGTCCCAGACCTCTTCGACGTCGAGCCGCTCGAGGGCCTCGGCGAGCGCAGCGGTGACGGCGGCGACGACCGGCGTCGGGGTGTGGGTGGTGAAGCGGGCGGTCCAGGAGATGCGGTCCCCTTTACTGCTGCTCCATGGGGGACCGTCGCCGGTCGCGGTGATGGTCCAGGGGCTGGTCCAGCGCTGGTCGGGTCGGTGCTCGGGTGTGTGGGCGACGCTGACACGGCCGCAGGGGCTGTGCAGGGTCATGTTGCCGAGTTCGTCCTCGGTGTGGCGCCAGTCCCGCAGCGGCTCGACGGCGATGGTGGGGTCCTCGGTGTCGATGTCGGCGTGCGCCGGGGTGCTCTTGCCCTCCCTGGCCGAGGGGACGGTGAACACGACGTCGCGGTACGGCCGCGGGATTCGGTCGGCCCTGCGCGTTGCCGGCTTCGGCGCGGTGGCGGCCTTGAGTGTTGCGGTGATCAGGTGTGCTGGGGTGTGCCGGGAGAAGTCCGCCTGCCAACCGCGGGCCTCCAGCGGGCCGGCTGCTCGGCCGGCAACAATGGTCGTCGCGCCGGGCTCGGTGTCCGGGTTGGAGTACCAGGATCCGTCGACGCGGTGCCACAGCTCGATGCTCTCGACGGCTGGCTCGGGGCTCTCGGCGTGGACCTGGTCGCCGAGGAGGACGGTGTCCCATCCGGCGCGTTCGACGGCGTCGAAGATGCTGCGCAGGTCGGTGGGGCCGGCGACGGCGGCGAGTCGGTCGCGCTGGAGCTGGGTGGTGAGGTGGACGAGGGTGTCGGTGATGATCTCTGCCGGTGTACCGCTGGTGAACGTGGCTGTCCAGGTCGGCGGTGCGGTCAGGAGCGGATGATGGCTGATCTGCCAAGCGGTGTCGCTGTCGTGCTGGGCCGCGATCAGGAGGATGTCGTACGACGGGCTGGCCAGGCCGGCGCCGGCCTGGTGCCAGTCCACCGGGCGCCAGCCCCGCTTGGTCAGGTTCGTCCAGACGGTCTTCGACGCGCCAGGGCCTGCCAGGCGTCGGGGCAGGACTCGGACGGTCGTGTTGTCGGGGTCGATGGTGCTCCTCAGGCTGTCAGCGGCGGTGGCCGTCGCGGTTCGGGGTAGGTGGTGTTGCCCGTGGAACGGCTGGCGGTGCGCTCCCGCTGCCGGGTGAGGTGGGCAGTGGGCTGCGGGTGCGGGCTGCCCGGCCCCGCTGGACGTCCAGCGGGGTTGGGCTGGGGGGCAGTTCGATCAGCTCTGCGGCACCGATGACCGCGGCCCCGATCGTCAGGTTGCTCAGTTCACCGACGTCACGGGTGGCTTGGCCGAGCATCGCACCGGCGATGGCGTGCAGGATCCGGTCCGGGGTGGAGGTGCTGGCTGCCGCGCACCAGCCCTCGTACTCGTCGCCGATGGTGACGGTCCAGAACCCGTCCTGGCCGGCTTCCTCCCAGTCGCCGGCCCCGCCGCCGGGGTCGAGGACGATCCGGTCCTGCGGGGCGTGCATCGAGACCACCGTCTCCTGCTGCGCCCGGGCGTCCCAGGTGGTGGTCCACTCCGGGGGCTGGAAGAGGCTGCGCCACTCGCTGTCGGCGGCCGACCCGTGCAGCCGGGCGCCGGAGCGCAGCTTGGAGGCGAGGTCGGTGGTGATGGCCTCGACAATCTCGATGGGCGTGTGGTCGGTGAGGCACACGGTCCACTGGGGCGGCTCGAACGGGGCGTCGTGCACGGCGATCTTCCACATCGCGTCGGTCCCGTTCTGGGGCACGAAGCCGAGCCGGATCCGACCGTCGTGGGAAACGATGAACTGGTTGCCGCGGCCGTCGTCGAGGCACACGGCGCCGGCGTCGACGAGCGGGCGGATCGCCCGCTCGCTGTCCAGGACGGGGCCGGCGTACAGCGCCGGGGTGATGCTCAGCTGCAACCACGGCTGATCGTCGGCCTTCTTGACCCAGTAGGGGTTCGTGGTCAACAGCGGCTCCGGTCGGTCGGCCAGGGCAGCGCGGCCTCGGGTGGTTCCGTGTTGTTCTGCTGGGTGGTGATGAGTGCTCCAGGTAGGTACGTGACTGGGTGCCTTCTGCGGCTGTCGGCAGCCTCTGCCGGCCGCGCGCTGCGGCTGCCCGCAGGGCCGCGGGAGTGGTCGACGGACCGGTGGGCGCCGCCGGAGGCTGGCCAGCGCCGCGCTGAACACCGCGTACGCGCGATTCCGTTCGGCTCTCGGCGGGAGTTGGGGCCGGTGGGGAGTCGGTGAACACCTCGATGTACCGGGCGATGGCGTGCCTGAGCGGTTCGGGGTTCAGCTCGCCGTCGCGGTCGATGTCGGCCAGAGCACGCACGGTGTGCACGAATCCCAGCCGGGGCACCGTCTCATGGTCGTCGAAGAGGTTGGAGCCCAGTTGCGCTCCGCTGGCGCGCAGCACCACCTGGACGCGAATGCCGCGGTACGTGTCGCTGCGGATGCCGCCTGGCTCAAGCGCAGCGGTGATGAGGACGTCCGCACGGGGCGCGAGCTGTTGACGGCTGGTGGTGATGCCGTCCGGCAGCGGCGCCAGGGTCGTCAGTATGGCGGCGTGATCGACTATGTCGTCTCCTTAGTGGCGGTGCGGCGTTGGCTCTGGCCGAGCGGTTGCCGTCCATCCGGCCGTCGGCCGGGGCGGCTCGTACGGCTGGCGGGTCCGGAGCGGGTCACCGGACGGGCCGGGAGACAGCTGGCTCGTGGGTCACCGCCGCGGCCGGTGCGACGACGGCGCCGCCAGCCGCCTGGGCGGCAGGGGAGGCCGTACGCGCAGCCTGGGCCCGCGAACTGGCCCGGTGCTCGCTTCGGGCACTGGTGAGGTGAGGCAGGACTTCCGGTGCGAGGTCCGCGCGGTGCCGCCGGACCGGCGCGGGGGTGATCATGGGCCGGGTTGCCGCGGCGATCACATGGAGCGGGGTGCCCTTGGTGAAGTGGGCTTCCCAGTACGCGGGGGTGCCCTCCGGACCGGCCCAGAGCATGACGGTCTCGTCGTACGGCTCGAACTCCTTGGCCAGGCCCGTCGGCACGCGCCGGACCTCGAGTCCAGCGAGGCCATCCGGAGCGGTGAGAGGGATCACGTTAGCCGTGAACTCGCGCTTCCATCCAGCCTGTTCGACCAGCCGAGTGGCGTCCCGGACGAGGTAGCTGCGGCGGTTGAACACCTGCTCCGGGTATTCCTCAAGGTCTCCCGCGATGGTTTCCAGGAAGGCACCGACGATCTCGACCGGGGTACGGCCGTCGAACCGCGCCATCCAGTCCGGAGCGCCCATCGGATCGGCGCTAGCGACGAGTTGCCACCGGTCCAGGTAGTCGCCCATGAAGGCAACTCGCAGGCGGTGGCAGGGGCTGGAGATGAACAGGCTGGAGTTCTCGGGGTCGGTGTGGTGAGGCCAGTTCCGCTTCTTGATGAGCAGGTTGAGGGCATCGCCGGGGTCGCCTCCGGCGCCGGCCAGGTAGCGGGGGGCAACGTCGATCTGGGTGTCGTCGCGCATGGGCCTCGTGCAGTGGGTAGGGCGGGGTGGGAGCCGAGTGCAGTGGCCCGGTGGTCCGCGGGGTCTGGTTCAGCGTCGGGGAGCGGTGTCCCGGTGAGGCCCTGGCGGTGCCGGCGCTGACGTCCGCTCGGGGGCGGTGCGGTCCGCGGTGGCGCCTGCCCGTGTACGGGTCGCTGCCGCCTGCGCGCGCGATCCGGCGCTGGGCACGAAGATGGCGTGGGTGGGGATGGGGCGGAAGGTGAACGACTCCTCGTAGCCGTAGCCGGGATCGCCGCCGACCCAGGCCGCGTCGATGGTGCGGGTCCATTCCTGGACTTCCTGCAGGGTGGCGAAGGCGTGCTCGGTCAGGGAGTACCAGCCGGGGCCGGGCGCGATGTCCGTGGCGTCGGATCCGCGAGCCCAGAACGCTTCGATGTCGAGGGTGATCGCCTCGTCGACGTGCTGGTGGAAGACGCGGTAGGCCAGGTCCGGATCGGGAGCGTGCTGGTCCAGTGCGAGCACCCATGAGGGGGAGCGTTCCCAGCCGTAGGTGAAGTGGGCGAGGACCTCGTAGCGTCCTGGCGTGCGCAGTCGGTCCTCGACCTGTCGGGTGGCCGGGTCGTCGGGGCGGGCGTATAGGCCCCCGGTGTAGGTGACGGCGTCCGGGTCTGCGCCACGTTCGATGAGCCAGCGCTCCGCGAGCGCGATCATCGGCAGGATCTCGTAGTCGGTGGTGTAGGTGGCGGTGGTCGGGTCGCGCTGGACGTACGCGGCGACGAACTGCGGGGCGGGCAGGTCGGGGCCGATGCAGACCTCGTCTTGGAACAGGTAGTAGCTGTGCCTCGGGGAGCCGGTCGCTGGGGTGTGCTGCAGCCGCAGGGGCGGGGTGTCGAGCAGGAAGTCGAGCATGTAGACGGCGTGTGCCGCCTCCGGGGTGGCCGGTGCGAAGCCGTCGAGGGTGAACGGGTCGAAGTCGTCCAAGGGGTGGGTGTCGATGGTGGTCTCGCTTCGAAGGACGACTTGGTGCTGCCGTCTGGGGTGGGGGTGGCGAAGGCATTGTCGGTGGCGGGCAGTTGTGTCAGCGGGGCCGGGGGCCTGCTTTGGGGGCGGCACGGCAGCCGTTCCCGGGGAGTCGGCGGTGCCGTTGGCAGCGCGACCGAGGCCGTCCTGCTGGGCCGCTGTCGTACGGGTGCGGGCGGCTCCGGCCCGTGGCGAGCGGCTGACGTCGAGCCGGCCCACAGCGTGGTCGCCAGCCTGCGGCCGGCGTCGATGATGGCGGCCGTGAGTTGGGGAGACTCACTGGCATCTCCACCGATCCGGTGATGAGCCGCCATCCGCCGGCCGCTCGCAGGGTTCGAGTGCTGCGGGCCATCACGCCGCCGTCCCCAGTGATGATGCCGACGAGCCTTCGGCCCTCGTAGCGAACGGCCGGACGGCCGTGTCGGGCAGGCCCGACACGATCGGGGCGGGGGCTGCGTCGCCCGGTCCAGGCCGTCGGATGGATGGGCGTCGGCTTCCGAGCAGTCCGACGGGTCGCCGTACTTCTCGAACAACTACCGCCCTTGGGCCGGGCGGGCCGGGCCAGCCGCGAAACGGCGGCCCGGCCCGGCGGTCAGGCTTCGTCCGGATCCGACTCCACCGTTTCGGGGTCGAGCGCGCCCGAGGCGAACTGCTGCTCGGCTTCGGCGAGGCGGCGCTCGGCGATCTCGGCATAGTGCGAAGTCACCTCGACGCCAATGAAGTTGCGACCCTCCAACAGGGCCGCAACGCCCGTCGAGCCGGAGCCCGCGCAGAAGTCCAGGACGGTGCCGTCCGGGCGGCAGATCTTGACGAGCTCCCGCATCACTGAGACCGGCTTCTGGGTGATGTGGACGCGGCCAGTGCGAGGCTGCGAGGCGGTGTACAGGCCGGGCAGGTAGACGGGGTGGGCGTCGCCATCGATCGGGCCCTTGCTGCCCCACAGAACGAATTCACAATTCTGCGTGAACCTACCCTTTTGCGGTCGCGCGGCGGGCTTGTACCAGGCGAGCGCGCCGCGCCAGATCCAGCCGCCGGCCTGCAGGGCGTCGCTAGTGGCAGCCAGTTGGCGCCAATCCGTGAAAACGAGCGCAACGCCACCGTTCCTGGTGGCCCGATAGGACTCGGCGAGGAGCTGGCTCAGCCAGTACGTGTAACTCCTCTGGTCCTTGTTCTCGCCGGGGAAATCGGCGAGGGTGTGGGCGGCGTCAGCGGAGGTGTACTTCGCACGGGCCGTCCGCCCGGTCCTTTCCTGCGTGGTACGCCCACCCGAATTGTAAGGCGGGTCGGTGATGACGCAGTCGACGGAGTTCGAGGGGATCGCGGCGAGCCGGGTGAGGGCGTCGCCCCGGTGGATTTCGTAGGGCAAGGGGCGGGCTGTCCTCCTGGTCGGGGAAGGGGAAGGCAGCCAGAGCATGGCATCCGACCTGGGCTTTTCGGCCGCAGTCGGGTGGGTGAAACCGACGCTTGGACCGTGGGCTCCGGCTGCGAGGAGGAACCTAGCTCACGTGCGGCTCGCGACCTAAAAAGGCCGAATCCGGCAGCCGATGAAGATCGTTTTAGGTTGCGAGCTGCACCTTGCCAATCGTCTCCCGTGCCCCAGAGAAAGCCCGTCGGCCCGCTGATCTTCGTTTTAGGTTGCGAGCCGAACCTCGCCTACCGTGGGGCACCCGATCGGGACGCTTCCCTCGTTCGACCCAGCGGCCATCGTTCTTTTTAGGTCGCGAGCCGAAGAGGGGCTAACGTCCTGCGGGTCGGTCGCCGGGATATCTCCGTGCCGAGCGTTCGTCGCTTTTTAGGTCGCGAGCCTTCGATTCGGTAGCTTCGGCGGTCTAAAGCGAATTCCATCTATCCGTTCCAGGGGACAGCCATGCCCTTTTCGAGATTACGAGCGCGGCTTGCTGCCGCTCTCGCCGGCCCGCCCGTCCGCCGAAAGGGCGGGCCCCTCACCCCGCGCTCGGTCGCATGACCCGACAGGAGACCTCATCATCCGCTCCCTCACCGTACGGACGCCGATTCCCAGCTCCCGGCCTCCGGACGCCTCCGCCGCCGCTCCGGCGGGAGGTGGCGCTCTGGAGACGCGATGAGCCTGAAGAAGGTGGTCGGCCTCGGCGCGGCCGGGCTCCTGCTCACGCCGTTCGCCGTGGCGTTCCCCGCGCTAGCCGTGGCGGCCAACGACGAAGCCACCAAGGCCAACAGCAACAACACGTGCACGTCCGGGCCCGGCCCACAGCCTGTGGACACGGCCGCCGTGGCCGCTCAGGTCAAGCAGATTCTGAACGGGCTTGCAGGACCGCTCGCTTCGGTTAGCGGCCTGGACTCCCCGAGTGTCCAGATCCCCAACGCCAGGACGATCGTGGCCACCGGCATCGCCATGCAGGTCCCCGCTCGCGGCCAGACCATCGCGCTGGCAACTGCGCTGCAGGAGTCCGGACTCAGCAACCTGAGCTCCGGTGACCGCGATTCGCTCGGCCTCTTCCAGCAGCGCCCGTCGCAGGGCTGGGGCACGCCCGTGCAGATCCAGGACCCTGTGTACGCCTCCACCAGCTTCTACAAGGCCCTTCTGGGCGCGGCCGGCTGGCAGCAGCTGCCGCTGACCATGGCCGCGCAGGCGGTCCAGAAGTCTGGCTATCCGGACGCGTACGCGAAATGGGAGAACCTGGCGACCGCTCTTCAGCAGGCCATCTCCCAGGCCCTGCCCGGGGGTTCGAGTCCGGGCGGTTCCCCGTCTCCGACCGCGACCCCCGCACCGTCGCCCTCCTCGGGTGGGTGCGGAACCGGTACGGGTACGGGGACGGACTGGGGCACGATCCCGCCCGGCGTCCTGCCCGCCGGCTACCAGATCCCCACCGACGCCCCGCTCGCCGTGCAGAACGCGATCAAGTTCGCGCTCGGTCAGCTAGGGACGCCGTACCAGTGGGGCGGCGACTGCACTGCGCCGCACGGCCCGGACCCGATGGGCCGGTGCGACTGCAGCTCGTTGATGCAGCAGTCTTACAAGACCGGCGGCGTGACGCTGACGCGCACAACCTACACGCAGGTCAGCGAGGGCACCGCCGTCTCGGTGGACGCCTTGCGCCCCGGCGACCTGCTGTTCATCGAGCCCGGGCCGCAGGGCCCGGAGCACGTGGGCATGTTCATCGGCCAGGGCCTCGTGGTGCACGCGCCGAAGACGGGCGACGTGGTCAAGATCTCCACGCTCGACTCCTGGAAAGCGGGCATCGTCGCCGCCCGCCGCGTCGCCACCTGACGGCAACCTCCGTCGATCTCAGCGCACTTCGCGCATTCTACCCCTCCCTCGCGCGGACACACCGCGCCCCTCCCTACCCCTCTAGCCGTGGAGTGTGATTGCTCACCTACCTCGCCGATTCCGCCACCAAGGTCCAGCTGGCCTTCGACCCCGGCATCACTCCCAGCCAGGGCGGCCTTCCCGGCCTCGACGTCCTCAAGTCCACGGTCGGCTCGATCAACCTGTTCGCGATCATCGCGGTGGTCGGCGCCCTGTGCGTGTCCGGCATCGTCTGGGCCTGGGGCCACCACACGGGTTCGCACGGCAGCGAGCAGAAGGGCAAGCAGGGCGCGCTCGTGGCGGCCGGCGCGGCCCTCCTGCTGGGCGCCGCCAACGGCATCGTCAGCTTCTTCAGCGCAGTCGGGACGAACGTCCACTGATGCTCAAGTCCTCGCCGTTCACCGGGCAGTCCGTGCTGCTGCGCCGTCTGCTGATCGGCCTGGGCGTGCTCGTGGTCGTCGCTCTGCTGGCCGGGCTCATCGCCCGGCTCGCGGGCGGCGGCCACCGCACCCCGAGCGCCGCCAAGTCCCCTTCTGCTGCAGCTGTTTCGGCACCGCCTTCTCCGCCATCGCCGCGCACCAGCACCACCCCGTCGACCGGGCCGACGATCGGCACGGCCCCCGTCGTCGCCGCACCCCCGCACACCAGCGACCCGATCGCGTTCGCGAAGGCGTTCGCCGCGGCCCTGTGGAGCTACGACACCCGCACCGCCACCCAGCCCCAGCAGCTCGCCGGCCTGCGCGGGTGGCTGACCGGTGAGAGCCAGTACGCCGACCCGGACGCACTCGCCGCGCAGGTACCGGACCCGACCCTGTGGGACCGGATGCGCGACAACGGCCAGTTCGCCGTCGGCGAGGTGGCCGAGGCGCACCTTCCCGCCGCGTGGCAGCAGGCCATCGGCAAGGATCCGACGCAGCTGACCATCGCCTACATCTACGCGGTCACCGTCACCGGCAAGCAGACCGTCAGCTGGCGCGACGGCGGCGCCGGCGCCGAGGACCGCTCCATCACCCTGGCCGTGCAGTGCCGGCCGAGCCACGACTGCGCGCTGGCCTCCATCGCCCCCACCGTCTACCCCTGACCTCACTCATCGGTCCCAACCAGAGGAGCTGATCGCCCATCGGCTTTTGTGATCTCCCCGGCTCCGGCCTGCTCTGCGACGTCATCGTCGGCGGCGTCAGCGACTCGGTCACCGACTCCATCGGCAAGTGGATCGCCAAGTCCGCCGGCGACTTGGCGAAGAGCGCCGTCGACCTCGCCTCGCGCGCCGTCGACAAGACCACCAGCATCGACCTGTCGGCCGAGTGGTTCCGCACCAACTACGCCACGATCTTGCCGATTGCTTTGACCATGTTGGTGATGACCTTCATCTTCCAGCTGATCAGGGCGGCCTGGCGCCGCGACGGCCAGGCACTCGGCCAGGCCGTCACCGGCACCGTCTCAGCGACGCTGTTCGCGATGACTGCGATCACCTTCACCGGCGTCGCCGTCGCCGTCGTGGACGCTCTGTCCCGCGGGCTGTTCCAGATCGCCAACACGAACATGGACGACGCCGTCAGGCGGATCGTCCGGGTGTCGATGATCAGCATCACGTCACCGCTCGGCTGGGCGATCCCCGCGCTGGTCGCACTCGGCTGCGCTGCCGGAGCGATCCTCTACTGGGGCGCGATGGTCCTGCGCAAGGTGACCATTCTCGTGCTCGTCGTGCTCGCGCCGTTCGCGGCGGCCGGCGGCTCCTGGGAGCCGACACGCGACTGGCGGCGCAAGTGGATCGAGGCCACCGCGACGGTGGTCTTCAGCAAGATGATCATGACGGTGATCATGCTGGTCGGTGTCTCCGCCCTCGGCGAGAGCAACACCAAGGACGGCGTGCAGGCGCTGTCGGACATCATCGCCGGCCTCGTCGTCATGATGCTGGTGCTGCTCAGCCCGATGGCGATCTACAAGTTCGTGCACTGGGCCGGCGACGGCGGACAGTCCCACGACCTGCACCGCTCGACCGCTGCCGGCCTTCAGGCCGGCGCCGCCGCCGCGAAGAAGGGCGGCCGGATGGCCGCCACCGCAGCAACCGGCGGCGCGGCGATGGGCGGAGGCGCGGCGATGGGCGGCGGCGCCCCGCAGGGCCCGGCCCAGGTTCCTGGCCAGGACAGCCCGGTCGGCGGCAACACCTCCGACTCCGGCTCCGGCTCCGGCTCCGGCTCGGCCCCGTCGACGCCGAGCACGTTCCGGTTCCCCGGCACCTCCTCCGGAGGCGGCGGCGACGACGCGATCGACCAGGCCCTGATCACCCGGCGCGGCAGCCGCAACGGCAACGGCGGCGACCAAGGACAGCCCCTAATCTCCCGGGCCCCGGCCTCCGGCCAGCAGCCCGGAGCGCCCGGCGAGGGGTCATCCACCAAGGCGAGCAGTGCAGTTACCGCCTCCACCGCCGCGGGCGGGTCCGGTGCGCCGCAGGTCGTCCTCGGCGCCGCGCGTTCCACCAGCTCTCCCTCCTCAGCCGGGGCAGCAGAAACGTTTCCCTCTGCCGCAGCGGGGCCGACCTCCGCACCGGGCGCCGCCGTCGGCTCCTCCACCCCGCCCACCTCCTGACCGCCGCCGGCCGGGGCCACCCCTCGCCCGAGCCCCGGCCGGCCTCCCGCCCTCACCGAAAGAGTCGCCCCTGTCGGCCTCCGACCTCCCCCTGCCGACCGTCCGGTTCCCCAGCCGGTCCCGCCGCGGCGTGCTACTCGGGCTCAGTGTCGCCCAGCTCACCGTCGTCGGCACGGCCGGCGCCCTGCTCCTGGCGACGATGGTCGCCACCGGACTGGCCGGCGCCGCCCTGGCCACCCCCGTCTGGGCTCTGGCCGCCGCCCTCGTCATCGTCCGCGTCCACAGCCGCTCCATCGCCGATTGGTCACCTATCGCTACCCGCTTCTACCTGCGCCGCGCCAAGGGCCAGCTCGTCTGGCTCGCCCGTCCCGCCACCCGGCCCCGCCGCGACGGTCTCCTCCACCTGCCCGGCACCGCGGCGAGCCTTCGCGCCGTCACCGCCCCGGGCGGCACGCTCGGCGCGGTCCACGACCCGCAGAAGAACACCCTCACCGCCGCCATCCGCGTCAGCTCCCGCGCGTTCGCGCTGCTCGACCCGCCGACCCAGTCCGCCAACGTCTCTGCCTGGGGCCGGTGCCTGGCCTCGCTCGCCCGTACCGGCTACATCACCACCGTGCAGGTCATCGAGCGCACCGTCCCTGACAGCGGTGATGCCCTGCAGCGCTACTGGGCCGAGCACGGCCGACCCGACGCGAAGGTCGCCGGCCCCGTCTACGAGGAACTGCTCGCCGCCTCCGGCCCGACCGCAGCGCCTCACGAGTGCTACATCGCGGTGAGCCTCGACCTCAAGGCGGCCCGCCGCCTGATCGGGGAGGCCGGCGGCGGCCTGGTCGGCGCCTTCGCAGTGCTCGCCCAGCTGGTCCCCGGCTTCGAGCAGTCGCTGCGCAACGCCGGTCTGAACCCCGGCGGTTGGCTGACCACCGAGGAGTTCGCCGCCGTGATCCGCAGCGCGTACGACCCGAAGGCCCTCGCCCACCTCGAGCAGTGGTCCGAGACCGGCCAGCCCACGGCCGACCCGGCCGCCGCCGGTCCGGTCGTCGTCGTCGAGGAACCCGCACGCCTCACCACCGATACGGCGTGCCACGCGGTCTACTGGATCGAGCAGTGGCCCCGCTCGGAGGTCGCCCACGGCTTCCTCCACCCGCTCATCTTCGCAGGTGGCGCGCGCCGAACGCTCTCCCTGACCTACGGCCCCCAGGCCCTGGAGGCCGCGCTCAAGGCGGTGCAGCGCACCAAGGCGTCGATCATCGCGGACGCCGCCGAACGCGTGCGCAAGGGACAGGTCGACTCCGAGGCCGACTCGATGGAGTACGCGGACGCCAAGCAGCACGAGCGCGAGCTGATCGCCGGCCACGCCGACGTCGACCTGACCGGCCTGGTCGTCGTCTCCGCCGACACCCCCGAAGAGCTGCGCCGGGCCTGCGCCTCCATCGAGACCGCCGCCGCCGGCACCGGCCTGGACCCGCGGCTCCTGCGCTGGCAGCAGGCCGACGCCTTCACCCAGGCCGCCCTGCCGCTCGCGCGCACCTGACGGGAGGCCCCGCCGTGCACCACCCGCCGACCGGCGACCACCACCGCCTGCTGCGGTTCGCCACCGCCGGCCTCGACGTCCACCACCACACCGCCCTGCCCGAGCAAGAGCCTGTCTCCCGCGCCGAGTTGGACGCCCTGCACGCCCACTGCGTCGCGCTGTTCGCGCTGCTCGACACCCACACCGGCACCACCCGGCCCCGCGCGCCAGCCGAGGCCGACCACCTCCACGCCGCCCGCATCCGCATCTGGCAGACCTGCGAAGCCCTCCACGGCGCCTACCACCGCGCCCCGCGCGCCGACGGACGCCGCCCCACCCGCGAGGCGTGCGCACTCCGGCTACCGGAAGGGGCACCGGACATGGCGATCTGCCAGCGCCATACCGCCACCGCAGGGCGCGTTCGCCGCATCGCCACCCCCTCCGAGCTGCGCGGTACCCCCACCGCCTCCTCCCGCACCTGATCTGGAGAAACGTTCCTGCGCTCCGCCAGTGCCACCCCCCTGTTCACCCCGACCCGCTCAGACCGCGCCGCCCGCCGCCAGGCCAAGCGCGACCTCGCCGCTGCCCGCCGCACCGCCCGCAAAGCCGGCCAGCCCCACCGCCCGAAGAGCCGCCGCGAGGAGAACGCCGAACTCCTCCCCGCCTACCCCGCCGCCGGCCGCCCCGGCCCGGCCTCCCTGCGCGGCGGCAAGCTCAAGCTTCCCGCGCACCGCATGACCACCGCGACCGCCAGCGCCGCGTACCCGTTCCTGGCGGAGGGCGGCCTCGGCTCCTCGGGCGTGCTCATCGGCCGCGACGTCCACGCCGAAGCCTCGTTCGTCTTCGACCCTTTTGCCCTGTACGGAAAAGTTGAAAATTTCACCAATCCGAACACGCTGATCGCCGGCGTCATCGGACAGGGGAAGTCGGCGCTTGCCAAGTCAATTGCCCTGCGCAGCACGGCATTTGGCTACCGCGTGTATGTGCCGTGCGACCCGAAGGGTGAGTGGACGCCCGTCTCGGAGGCGGTCGGCGGCACCACCATCGCGTTGGGTCCTGGACTTCCGGGCAAGTTGAACCCCTTGGATGCCCCGCCCCCGCCGGCGGGAGTGGATCCGGCCGACTGGGCGGGCGAGGTCCGCAAGCGAAGGCTGCTGCTGCTCGGCTCGCTGGCGCGCACCGTGCTCAAGCGCGATCTCGCGCCGATGGAGTACACCGGGCTCGATGTCGCACTGGACGCGGTCGTCGCCCGCACCGAGCTGACCGGCCAGGTGCCGCTGCTTGGCGACGTCGCCGCCGTCCTCGGGCAGCCCGCCGTCCTGGACGCGGCGCTCGGTGACCCCACTCGCCGGGTCGGCGCCGCTGCCCAGGACCTCTCCCACGCGCTGCGCCGGCTGATCAACGGCGACCTCGCCGGCATGTTCGACGCGCCGTCGACCGCGACCTTCGATCCGCGCAGCCCGATGCTGACGATCGACCTGTCCCGTCTCGGATCCACCGGCGACGACACGGCGCTGGTGCTGGCGATGACATGTACGTCGGCATGGATGGAGGCCGCACTCAGCGATCCCAATGGCGGTCGCAGGTGGGTCGTGTATGACGAGGCGTGGCGCGTCATGCGGCACGAGGCCCTGCTCCAGCGCATGCAGGCGCAGTGGAAGCTGAGCCGCGGGTTGGGCATCGCCAACATGCTGATCATCCACCGCTTGAGCGACCTGCTCAGCGCCGGTGACGCCGGTTCGCGTACCCGTGCTCTGGCGGAGGGCCTGCTGACCGACTGCGCGACCCGCGTGATCTACCGCCAGGAAGCCGACCAGCTGGCCGCCACCGCCGGCCTTCTCGGCCTCAGCGGCGTGGAGACCGCCGCCATCGCCCAGCTGGGCAAGGGCCGCGGGCTGTGGCGGGTGGCCGGGCGGAGCTTCGTTGTTCAGCACCTGCTCCACCGGGCCGAGTTGAGCCTCTTCGACACCGACGCCCGGATGCACGAGAGCCAGACGGCGGCCTGATCGCCACCGGGGTGACCGCAGACATCGCGGTCGGGTGGCGGCCCAGGCCCGAACGAGGCGACCACGAGGCCATCGTCGCACGAGCCAGGCTCTCCGGGGCCGGAACTCCGGAAACAGGCCGAGGTCCCCTGCCGCCGACCGGTGACGGACGGCCGCCCCATCCGCCTCTTCTCGCCCTTTCCCCAGCGCAGTTGACTGTTCAGGAGCCGTCATCACGCACGTCACCATCGCCCACCTGCCCGAGCGGGACACGGTCGTCGCCGACCCGCCCGACCGGCGCAGCGCGTACTGGCTCGAACAGGCCGGCCTCGTGCGCGACGACGCCCTGCTGCTGCACCGCATCCGCCGGGACACCGACCGCAGCACCGCGCGGCGGCAGCTCCTGGATGCCGAGAGGCTGGTCACGGTCGCCGGCTACGGCTTCACCCGGGTGTACAGCGCGGACGAGCAGCGCCGACGGGTCGAGGAGGTGCCACCGCACTTGCGGCCGGCAGTCACGACGGCGCCGCGGACTCTGGGCCGCACGGTCTGGGTGCACCTGGTCAGCGACGACATCGACAACGGCCACCTGGTGCTCCACGCCCAGCACCGGGGCGTCGAGGGTGAGCTCGAGCTGCTCGTCGACTACCCGGCCGCCGGGGAGGCGGCGGTGCTCTACACCGAGCCGGGCAGCAGGCACTACGGAGCCGCTCGCCACTCCAGCCTGAAGTCCGCCCGCCAGGCGTGGTCCTCCATGGGGTACGCGGCCGACCCGCCCGAGCCCGGCGTCCGGCGTGCCGCGGCCCGCCGTACGTCCCCGGTGTTGCTCGGTCGCCCCGGCCCGCTCCCGCCCGCACCGCCGCACGTTGTCGCCCACTCCCCTTCCCCGACCTCGGGCATCGGTCCGCCCCCGTTCTGACCGCATCAGCGCTTCCACCTCAACTGCTCTGCCTACTTCTTGGAGACTCATGCCGACCATGACCCTCACCCGCCAGGA
Organism: Kitasatospora sp. NPDC051164; assembly: GCF_044455625.1. NCBI lineage: Bacteria > Bacillati > Actinomycetota > Actinomycetes > Kitasatosporales > Streptomycetaceae > Kitasatospora > Kitasatospora sp. NPDC051164. The sequence goes on from NZ_JBITFB010000011.1 coordinate 169,596, forward strand.
CGCCCGCCTGGAGGCTGCCCTCGGCCAGAGCATCACCTCTCTGGTCGCCAACGAGGCGCGGGCCGACACGTCGACCTGCCGCGTGATCGAGACGCACCGCGCGCTGGTCGCGGCCGAGACCGCAGTGTCCTTCCAGCGGGTCCGGCTGATCAACATCGCCGCCGCCAAGCGCGTCGTCGACGACGGCGTCCTCGACGCGCTGGACGCGCAGCTGGAGCGGCTGGAGGTGGCGGCCGAGGAACGCGACGTACTGGAGGCCGACCTCGTGCGGCTCCTCCAGGAACGCGAGGAAGAGGCGAAGCGGCAGGCGGATCAGGCCGCCTCGGCACCCGCTGCCGCCCCGGTTCCCGTCGTGGTCGTGCAGGGCGCGGCCCGCCGCCGCTGACCGGGAGTCCTGCGATGTCCGTACCGATGGAAATCGACGCCGCCGGCTCGGTGAGTTTCGGCTGGACCTTCGACCATGGCGAGTTCGCCGTGCTGACCGGCCAGGTGCCGGGGAAGGCGGGTGAGTTCCTCTACGAGGCCGGATTCTGGTACCGGGCCGATGAGGTGAGCGGCTGGCATCAGCGCCCGAGCGTCGACCGAGACGACCAGATCCGCAACGCCGCCGGCGCGATCGACCAACTGGTCAAGGCGCGCGTCCCGGTCGCGAACTGGCACCAACCCGAGCAGCGCAACGCCGACTTGGTCGAGCACTACCGGTGGCTCCAGGACGGCGGTCCGTTCCCGGACGCCGACGCCGCTGCCGCCAAGGCCCGCACGCTCATGTCCGATGCACTGGCCGCCGACTGCCTCGGAAGCCCGCGCGACCGGGCCGTCGCCGAGGAGGTGGCCTCCGGCGCCCTGGTCGTGGAGGCGATGCACTCCTTCGAGGACCGGCACTGGTGGCTGGCTGCCACCCCGGAGGACGACGAGCACTCGTACGTGTGGCTGAACTACGAACCCGGCCGCGGCGAGCTCTACACCACCGACTACATCGCCTCCTTCGCCGCAGCCGAGGCCCGCCGCGAGTTCCGGGTGACGATGCTGCGGGACACCACCTGGCCCGCTTCCGCCCGGGCCGAGGCCGCACGGCCGTCGCGCCGCCTGCGGATGACCGCCGCCCCCTCCGCGCCGCCTCTGCCACCCGGGCCCGCTCCCGGACGAGCGGCCTCCCGCTGACCTCCTGGAGAACTGCGTGCCCCACCAGAACCCGACCACGGCACCGCAGCCCGGGGTCGTCTTCCGGCGCCTGGCCGCCGCCGGGATCACCGCAGCCACCGCCAGTCGCGATCCGGCTGTGCTGGCGGCGCTGGCCGAGGCCGGATTCCGGCTCGGTCTGGAGGACGCCCCGGAGCGCTACTCGCTGGCGGACCCCGACCCCGTACGGCAGACCCAGATCACCACCCAACTAGTAGCCGTGCTAAGGGATATGAGCGTCCCGGTCAGCATCAGGCCGTCGATCCCCGGCGTCGAAACGGCCAGCATCGCCCTCTCGCCCTCGGCGGCGCGCGTCGCCGCTGCCCGCACCGCTCCCGCGCACGGCACCTCCACCACTTCCGATCAGGCCCGCCCCGCGGCGCCGGTCCCTTCTTCGCCGGCACCGGCCGCCCGCCGCTGACCGCGTCCACCCCTGCCCCGAGGAGCAGCGCATCACCCCCGAGCACGTCTCCATCACCCGTGACCCGCAGTTCGGCGTCGTCGCCGATGTCGGCCCCGATGCCTCGCCGACCGCCCACACGCTGCTCGCCCGCGCCGGGTTCCGCCAGCTCGACGACGGGCGCCACGCCCTGGACCCGGCGACCGAGCAGAACGTCTTCCTGCACGCACGGCAGACCGTCGCCGCCCTGCGTCGTGGCGGAGTCAAGGTCAGCGCGGACCCGGCCTTCGACTACAACGAGGCGACCCGGCCCGTCCCCGACAGCCCGGCCGCCCGCGCCGCCGGCCCCGGTGCCGTCGTCCAGGCCAGCGCCCCGCGCACGCACGATGTGCACATCGGCCGCCACCCGCGCCTCGGCATCGTCGCCACCAACCCGCACGGCAACCAGCAGGCCGCGTTCGCCCTCGCCGAGGCCGGCTTCACGCGCACCCGCGAGCACCCCAGCCTCTACGTCCTCGACGAGCCCGAGTTCGAAGGCGCCAAGCGGACCGCCACCGCCATCTCCACGCTGCGCGGCCAGGGCCTGCGGGTCGCCTCCGACCTCGCGTTCGAACCGCTGGGCGGGCCGTACGAGAGCACCGACCCGTTCGCCACCCGGCTGATCGAGGCGCTGGACCGCACCTCGCCCGCCCCCGCACCGGACCGCCTCGCGAACGCCGAGGACCCGTTCGCCACCCGCCTGTTCAAGGCCCCCGACCTCGGCCCCATCTCACCGGTCGCGCAGACGGACCCGTTCGGCACCGTCGTCCACCCTCCGGCCGGACCGGGCCGCGACGAGCAGGGCGCCGACGCGCTGCTGCACAACCGCGCGCTGCTGACCGCCGAGATCGCCTCCCGCCTGCGCGTCATCGAGGAGCAGGTGCGCGCCGATCCCGGCGGCGTCGACCTGGCCCGCGTCGAGGCGGTGATCGGCGAGGCCACCACCATTCTCGCTGGGGCTGGCAAGGACCTCGCCGCCGTCGCCGCCGCTCCCACCGCGCCGGCCGCCCGCACGAGTGAACCGAGCAGCGCCCGCGCCCGCGCCGCCCTCGCCACCAGCGGCCGGGTTCGCTCCGCCGCTGCTCTGCACGCCACCGGTGCAGCCTCCACTGCCGCGTCCGCCCAGGTCGTCGATCCGCGGATCGCGTGGGCCGCCGGGCACACCAACTCCCGCTGATTGAAGGAGCATTACCCTGTCCGTCAAGAAGAACTGGTCCGTCGAGCACGACTGCGGGCACGAAGTCGCCCACGACCTGTCCACTCGTCCCGCCGACAAGCGCGCCGGCTACGCCCGCTGGCTGGCCACCCGCTCCTGCCGCGACTGCTGGCTGGCGGAGCGCAAGGAGGACACCGCCGAGCGTGAGGCGTGGATCGCCGCCCGCCGCGCAGAGGAGGCGCAGGCCGCCGCCGAGTGGGCCGGCCGTTTCGAGATGCCCCCGCTGGAAGGCCCCGAGCGTGCCATCGCGTGGGGTGAGCGCTGCCGGCACCAGCTGGTGACCGCCGCCTACGAGGCCCTGGTGGTCGAGGGCGTGCTCGCCGAGAAGGACTGGCTGGCCGTCGAGCGGCAGCTGCGCACGCTGGACAAGGCGTCCTGGTGGATCGATCAGCGCGAGAGCGCGCCGGCCGACCTGCCCGAACTGGCCGCCGCCGCCACCAGCGCCGACCGCGTGAACGAGAACCCGAACTGAACGTGGGAGCCGTGAGCGACCCGACCTTCGAGGCCACCGCAGTCGACCCCGTCGGCACCAGCAAGAAGCTCGACCCGACCGGGCTGGCACATCAGGCCCCGGCGCATCCCGAACACCCTGAACTGGAGCACTATTTGACCAACTCCGATGTCATCCTCGCCGCCGGCCACCTGCAGAATCTGACGGAGCAGCTCCAGTCGACCTACTCCGAGAAGCAAGCCCTGCGCATTCTGCGCGAGCTGAACTCCGTGGACGACACCAGCGTCTTCGGAGCGCTCAAGAGCCTGCTGGGAGCCATCGCTGTAACCCCCTGCCGCTGCAGCCCGGCATACAAGCTGGGCCAGAAGGCGCTCGACCAGCTGTGGGAACTGTCCCGCACGGTCGAGGAGACCGCGCTCGCCTTCGAGGATCCGGACGGCGCGTGACAGCCAGCTGCCGCCCCGGCACCGAATCGCCAGCTGCCCCATCGGCTGCTCCCAGTCGCGGACGCTGACCTGCACCCGACGATCTCGCGGTACGCCTCCACCGCCGACCTGCTCGCCGCCATCGCCGCAGCCGCAGCCCTCCACCGCGCCCGCCCCCGCCTGATCGACGCCTGGCGCCCGGTCGAGGACCTGCCCGCCCCGGAGCTGGAGGCGTTCGGGGCGGAGCTGGCCGCGCACCTGCCGGCTGCCGATCACCCGGCCTCGGCCCTGCGCACCCGGTTGGTGTGGCAGTGCACTCTGCGCACCGATCCCGACACCGCCGCCCCGGCCGAGCACCACTTCCGTCTGACGGCGCGGCGCATCCTGGCCGCCACCGGGATCGCCGCCGAGGACGACCCGGCCGCCTGCCGGTGGGCGCTGCTGCGGGTCGGCGAGCACGAGGTCCGGCTCGTCGCCCCGCTGGCCCGGCCCGACGGCACGGTGGCGGACACCGGCCGCGACCGATCCCTGGCCCTGGCGGTGTGCCACCTCGCGGAGACCCGCAGCGCCGGCCTCCACGGACGCTCCCGCGCGGCGCTGGCCGGCAGCACCGGCCAGCGCCCCGGCATCCTCCCCGCCTTCCCGCCCTCCACCATCGCCACGGCCCGCACCGGCCGGCGCCCGTAGAAAGAGGCTCCCGCTCGCTGCCCGAGACCCGTACCACCAGGACCATCGACGTCGCCAACGACGCCATCGCCCGCGCCGGCCGGGCCCTCGCCGAGATCACCGATCTTGCCCCCTTCCTGACGGCTCACGAGGCGGCCGAGGTCCTCCAGGGACTGACGCTGATGCCCGGAACCGCCCACCAACTCGCGGGCACGATCAGCGAGATCGGCCGGCAGGTCGCCCAGGAGTACGGTGACCGTCCGCCGCTGTGGGAGCCGCTGCTCACCCAGGCCACCGCCATCACCACCGCCGCCTTCCGCACCGCCGCCGCCTCCGACGCCATCGCCGAAGCCGCGGACGAGACCACCCGCAGCCGGGCCGCTACCGCGCAGTCCCCGGCGCTGCGGGCGGCCGGCACCGGCGCCTCGGTGCACCTCGCCCCGGCTTCGGCGCCTCCGCCGCACCCCCGCATCGTCGAACCTCCCCACCGCTGACCCCGGAGATCCATGCCCAGCACCCCGGACGAGTTCCTCGTCCACCCGCGCTACCTGGCGGGCGCCGGGGAGATCGGCCGCGTACTCCAGCCCGTCGTCCACGCGCACGGCTGGCCGTACGAGAACAACCCCTACGGGAACCGGATCGCGGCCACCAGCCCGTGCGGCAGGATCGAAGTCCTCTGCCAGATGGCCGTCTTCCACCTGTGGAAGATCAGCGTCCGCGATAGGCCCGGCGACGAGCGGCCGAGGTGGCAGGCCACCTTCACCAAGGAGACCCCTGCCGAGATCGTCGGGGCGCTCGTCCAGGCCCTGGCCGCCGACCGGTACCTGGCGCCCGAGGAGATCGTCGCTGAGTGGCCCGGTCACCCGAGCACCGCGTGGCGCCCCCTCCTCAAGGCCGGCTGGACTCCGTCCGATCTGACCGAGCTTCGCATCGCGGACCCGGCCACCGGCACCGTCTCCGTGGCGTGGCCCGGCACCGAAGGCGCCGTCGCCACCGTCGTCGACGGCATCCGCCTCACCTCACCGGACGGCAAGGCATCGCTCGTCCACACCCCCAAGCCGGACCACCTCTTCGGCGAAGGCGTCGGCCCCTGGCAGATCGACTGCACGTTCGGCCCAGCTTGGCAGGACCAGTGGACGGCGATCCTGTCCGCTGCCACCCCCGTGCGCTACCTGAACATGCTCATGTCCTCCATCGCCGACCCCGCGCCCGTCGTCCGCGCGCACGCCCAGATCAGCTCCGCCACCCGTACCGCGGCCACCATCCGCACCCTGCCGCCATCGAGGAGCTCCAACCAGTTCCGTGCTTTCGAGGCCGAGATGGCCACGCTCGACCCCCGCCACCCGAACCAAGGCCACCCACGCCGCTGACCAGGAAGGAAGCCTCCTGCCCGAGCCGGCCCACCAGATCGTCTTCACCCGTTTCCCCCTCCGTGAGGGCTCCACCGCCACTGGCAGCGCCTGGGTCGAAGCCCCCGACATGGCCAGCCGAGTCCTCCTGGCCCGCGCGGGCTTCTTCAACGAGGGCTGGGGCCCGATCTTCACCGCGGAGGACGCCGGCTTCGGCGGCGTCGACCAGCGCATCCGCCTCGCCGAGCAGCTACTGGCCGACGCCGGATACACCACCCGAGTCGTCCCTCCGCTCCGGCCCGCCCGGCCCGAAAGTCCCCTCAGCGGGAATGACTTGGCCTACATGCAGTCCCGGCTGCTGGCGGCCACCGCCCAGGTGCACCGGGCGGACACCGCAGATGACGTCACCTCCGTGGTCCTCTCGGTGATGGACCCCGAGACCGGGCTACTGGAGCGGCTCACCGCGCTGTTGGACACCGCCTCGCAGCGCCTCGACGCCCTCGCCGATCCGGACCACCCGTCCGCCCGGCTACCCATCGCTGCCGCGCTGCACGACGCCAGCGCCCAGTTCACCAAGGCGGGCTATCTCATCGCCGAGGCGGACCTGGCCCGTCCCGACGAGTCCGCCGACGAGCCGTCCGCCCCGGTTGCCCCCCGGGCCGTCGCCGCCCGCACCCGCACGGCGCCACCCGGCCAGCCGGACACCACCACGACCAGCACCACGCCGCCGCTGGCCGCCGCCAGCACCCGCGCAGCGGCACGGTGAACCGCCCCGGCCCGGACCCGGCCGATCTGTTCCAGCTCGCCCGCTCGGCCAAGACCCCCAACTCTCGTCGCTGAGCACGCCCTACCCCTGCCGGCTGACCGCTTACCGGCCACCGGGCCGATCACCACGTCTCGGGCCTCCGTCCCGCAGTGATCGCCCGCTCCCCGCCCGCTCCGGGCCCCTGCCGCTGCGCGCCTCCTGCCCGGCAGGCCACCACCCCCTGCAAGGACCGCACTTCTGCCCGCCTCCCCCAAATCCCCCTCTGCAAGCCCTGGTTCGGATGCTCTTCTGTACGCGCTCGTCGGCGCGGGCATCGCGGTTGCCGTCTTCGGCTCCCTCGCTTGGGTCGGCGGCAACGCTGCCACCGCCGCGACCACCGCCGCCCCGTGGGCCCCGTACCGGCCGGTCGACGCCGCTCTGCACCCCGACCGGCTCTTCCCCCAGCTCAGCTCGCTCCTCCTACTGATCAGCACCCGAATCGCCCCGGCGCTGATCTCCCTCGCCCTCACCGCGACCGGCCTGCTGCTGTGGTCCAAGCACCGCAGCCAGCCCACCGGCCTCGCCGGCCGCAGCGACCTCGCCCCGCTGCTGCCGGCGGAGATCACCGCCAAGGCGCGCGATTTGCGCCCCAGCCTGTCCAAGGCCAAGCCGCGCGAGATCAGTCCGGACGACACCGGCATCCTGCTCGGCGACCTCGCCCCCAACGGCCCTGAAGTCCGGTCGGGTTGGGAGGACGTAGCGGTCGCGATCATGGCGCCGCGCTCCGGCAAGACCACCTCCATCGCCGTACCCGCGATTTTGCGTGCCCCCGGCCCCGTCCTGCTCACCTCGAACAAGGCGGCCCGGGATGCCTATACGGCGTGCCTGGAAGCGCGCTCCGAGGTCGGGCGGGTCTGGACCATGGACCCGCAGCAGATCGCCCACACCCCGCAGGCGATGTGGTGGGACATCCTCGCCGACGCGAAGGACCTGCCGGGCGCCCGGCGACTGGCCGGTCATTTCGTCGCCGCCGCTGTCGACGAGTCCTCCCAGGGCGATTTCTGGAGCACCGCCGCGCAGAACACGCTCTGCGCCTTGTTCCTGGCGGCGGGCTGCGACCGCCGGCCGATCACGGACGTCCTCAAGTGGCTTGCGGTGCCCAGCGACCGCACCCCGGTCGACATTCTCCGCGACCACCGGATGATCGCCATCGCGGACCAGCTGCAGGGCACGGTGAGCGGTGCCGTGGAAACCCGTGACGGCATTTACGAGACCGCGCGCCAGTATGCCGCCTGCCTTCTGGATCCGCAGATTTCGAAGTGGGTCACGCCGAATCCCGACCTGCCGGAGTTCAAGCCGGAGGAATTCGTCACCCGCAAGGACTCCCTGTTCCTTCTCTCCAAGGACGGCGGCGGCTCTGCAAGCGCGCTGATCGCAGCTGCGGCCGACTCCGTGATGCGTACGGCGGTCATCGAAGCCGAACGCGCGGGAGGCCGACTCGACCCACCTCTGCTGGCCATTCTCGACGAGGCCGCAAATGTGTGCAAAATCGGGGACCTGCCAGACCTCTATTCCCACCTGGGGTCGCGCGGCGTCATTCCAATCACCATTCTCCAGAGCTATCGCCAGGGCCAGAAAGTCTGGGGCGAGGCAGGCATGGATGCGATGTGGAGCGCCGCCACCATCAAACTCGTGGGCTCGGGCATCGACGACGCCGATTTCGCTGACAAGCTTTCGCGTCTGGTCGGCGACCACGATGTGGAGACGATATCGCATTCCACGTCGGAATCTGGTCGGTCCACCTCGGTCAGCATGCGCCAGGAACGAATTCTACCGCCCGACCAGATCCGTGCCCTGAAAAAGGGAACCGCTCTCCTCTTCGCGACCGGCCTGCGTCCCGCACTGGTGAACTTGCGCCCCTGGTACAAGGAGGCCGGCGCCGCCGAAGTGGGCGCGGCCTCCTCCCGGCAGACCGCCCTGATCACCGAGCGCGCTATGGCCAAGGTCGGTGGCGCCGCATGAACTACGCCACCGAAGCGGCAACTCGAATCCTTTCTCTAGGCGCCGGCGTGCAATCCACGACATTGCTTTTGCTGTCAGCGCTGGGCGAACTCCCGAAGCTCGATTATGCCGTTTTCTCGGACACTGGATGGGAGCCTTCCAAGGTCTATCTGCACCTTGATGAGGTTGAGCGCAGGATTGCCCGGCCGGCGAACATACCGATCGTTCGAGTTTCCTCCGGAAACATCCGCGATGACGCGCTAGACCCGGCGCACCGGTTCGCGTCTATGCCACTGTACATTCTCAACCGGGACGGCAGTCCGGGAATGACGCGGCGCCAATGTACGGGCGAATATAAGATCAAGCCGATAAAGCGGCAGGTTCGCCAGATCCTCGGATATCCACATCCGGCGAGGGTTCCCCGCGGCTTGTACGCCGAACAGTGGATCGGCATCAGCACGGACGAGTTTCATCGGGCCAAGGATTCCGATGTCAAGTACACGCGCCACACTTTCCCGCTGCTGGATCTCGGAATGTCTCGCGACGACTGCCTCAAGCTGCTTGCCGAGCACGGATGGGGGTCGACTCCCAAGAGCAGCTGCCTCGGTTGCCCTTTCCACGGAAATGCCCAGTGGAGGGATATCCGCGACAACTCACCAAAGGAGTGGGCGGACGTCGTGGAGTTCGATGCCGCGATCCGGGCCGGCAATGCCAGGGCGAATGCCGATGGACGGCCGCTGCTGGGGCAAGCATATCTGCATCGCTCCCGGCTTCCGCTCGACCTGGCGCCGATCGACAAGCTCACCCGGGCGGAGGCCCGTGCCCAGCAGCCACAGCTGGAACTGGAACTGGACGAGGAGGAGCTGGAGTACGGCTCGGATGCCGGCTGCTCTCCCTTCTCCTGCCGAGGCGATGCCGCCTGACCTCCCGCCCGCGCGGCTGGCCTTCCGCTGATCGGCTGCACCGCTAGGGCTGTCCTCAACAGAAAAGGAGCTTCTACCCGTTGGACCCATGGCAGATCCCGGTCGACCGGGCGAAGGCTCTCACGCTGATCTCGCCGCTGCCGGACGGCAGGGTGGCCGGCACCAAGCAGGTGGCCCGTCGCGGCGACCTGATCGTCACCGCCGACCTCACCCAGACCATCCGCCATGACACCTGGAACGGTGTGCGGGTCCAGGTCGTCTCGCCGCACAGCGGGCAACTGGACTCCTCCTGGTTCGGCTTCGACGAGTACGACGTGCTCGACCCTCGCTTCCTGCACGGCATGGGCGCGGGCGGCAACCTCCTGCGGTCCAACCAGGCCGATCTCCTGAAACCGGGCCACATCCGCGCGCAAGCGCTGCGGGCGGCGGTGGCCTCGTACACCGCGGTCTTCGCGCCGTTGCCGGAGCCCTCGGTGGCGGCGCGGGACGCCGTCGCCGACCAGCTCGGTGCTCTCGGGCAGCTCCAGGAGGCGCTCGACAACCTGTCGGCCCGCTTCTCCGAGTTCGGCCACCCAGATGCCGGGGCCCGGTTCCACAGCCACGCCGAGGTGCTCCGGGGGATCGGCCAGGAGATCACCGCGGACCTCCAGCAGTTCGCCCCACCAGACACCGCGGGAGCACGTCGCTCGGCTGCGGCCAGCTCCAGGAGCAGTACGGCCGGTCGGCTCCACGAGGTCGCTCCTGGCTACTGCGCGCCGCCGCGCACCGCGGGCCGAACCCTGTGAATCCCATCATCCCGCCTTCTGCGCAACGGAGTTGCCATGAGTGAGAACACCATCGGCTTCCTGCCGGTCACCCGGGCCGGCGGGAGCTGGCACCTGTCGGTGGGCGCCGGCCGCGTCCGGATTCGCGACGAGGCACTCGTCGAGGACCTGGACCAGCTGCGCGCCCTGCTGGCCCCGGACCGCCTGCGCGAGGAGGCGATGCCCGAGTGACCCCGGTCAACCGGGACATGAGCCCGCAGCTGGAGGCCGAGCAGGCGGTACTCGGAGCGTGCCTGCTCGACCCGGCCCAACTCGCCCTGTTGAAGGAGTGGCTGGAGCCCCGGCACTTCTACCGTCCCGCGCACGAGGGCTTCTTCGCGATCCTGCTCGCCCAGCACACCGCCGGCCACCCCGCCCTCGCCCTCGCCCCAGACACCGACGCCGACGCCGAGGCGAAGGCAGACTGGGCCATCACGGCCATCACCACGGCCACCCGGGAGGTCCCCGGGTTCAGCGCGAGCTACGGCCACACGCTGATCGCTGCATGCCCCAGGCCCGCGCACGCCGCCGCCTACGGGCGGATGGTCCTGGAGACGGCTGTGCGGCGGGCGCTGGAGGAACACGCCCACCGCCTGCTGCACGCTGCAGAAACCGAAGCGGTCGAGGCCGCCGTCGAGCTGACCGGCGCGCTGCACACCGTGATCGCGCGGCTGGCCGATGCCTGGGGGACGATCGATCAGCGCCCCCGGCCGCTGCCCACCCCGCCCACGCGGCCTGCCGCCGCCAAGGCGGCCGAGGCCGCCCGGCACAACGAGCAGATGCTGCTGTCCAGCCTGATCAGCTCCACGAAGCAGATCCCGCGGACCGCCTCCTGGCTCAAGGCCGAGGACTTCGTCGACACCGGCCACCGCGCCGTCTTCAACGCCATGGCCGCGCTCGCGCACCGGCGCGAACCGGTAGACGAGTTGACGGTGCTGTGGGAGGTGCAGCGGCGCGGCGCCCTGGCCGCCGGGGTGATCACGGTGGCCGAGGTCCGCGACCTGTGCGCGGAGGGCTTTCCCGGTGATCCCGACTACTGGGCGGAGCATGTCCTCCACGCCGCGCTGCTGCGAGCCGCAGCCACCTCGGCCGGCATCGTGCGGGTGATGGCGCTGGACGCCTCCATCGCCGCCGGGCCACTGCTCGGTTCGGCCGTGCGGGCCCTCGCCCCCGCCGACCGCGTGCAGGAACGGCTCCGCTCCGCGACGGCGACCCCGGCCCGCACCGGGCCGGTGGTCCTCGGTGCCGCCCGGCGCAAGGGAGCAGCTCTGAGCCGAAGCCCCGCTCCGCCGCCCTCACCAGCCGCCCGGCCTGCCGACCGCACGGGCGAGACCACCGTACGATCCCGACGCTGACCACCGGAGACCCACACTGCCCCCCACCACCCCCCGTGCCCAGTCTGTGGGCCGACTCCACTCGGCGGCCGATTCCATCGACCACCTCGAAGCGCAGCTCCCGCGCGCCTACCGCGAGGAGGGACTCCCGGGACTGGAGGAACTGGCCGAGCACACCAGCGCCCTGCGCGACTGCCAGGACGACCTGCTGCACGTCGCCACCGCACTGCACCATCCGCACGCCCCGACTGCCGACCGGATCGCGGTGCGCTCCCTGGCGATGGCCGGCGCGCAGCTGGGCGAGGCGCTCGGCGCGATCGGCCGGGCCACCGCGATGGCCGGCCGACTCTACGAGGTCGACGGCCTCGGCGGCCCGCGCGCCGACGAGGTCCGCGAACGCGGCGCCCAGCAGCTGAACGTGGCGCTGTCCCGGACTCGGCTGGCGCTGAACAGCGCGGCCGAGAACCTGCGCCGCGACGCCCGGGTGCTCAGCGGCCCCGCCGCCGCTCTCGCGCACGGTCCGGCTCCGCGGGCCCTGGCCGCCACCGCCCGAACCGCCGCCGGCCGAACCGCCCGCACGGTCACCTCGCCTCCGACTCCGGTCGGGCAGCAGCTCGCCACCCTCCCGGGACGGCGCCGATGAGGCCGCTCGCCACCGCCGGCCCGGCCACCTTCGGCGGCGCCCTGGCCAACTCGGCCGCCTCCCACCGCAACGACCTGGAGGTGGTCGCGGGAATGCTGCGCGCCCTGGGGCACAACGCCGCCGTCACCCCGTCCGGCCCGGCACCCGGTGTCCCCGACCGCAGCGCCCTGCTGGACCAGGCTCGCCAAGCCCAGGCGTTCATCCGGCACTGCGGCGACAACGCCGAGCACTACGGGCGCCAACCGGCCGACAACCCGTCCGCGGCCCCGCTCGCCGGTGCGTACGAAGTCGCGATGAGCCACGCGGCCACCGTCCACCGGCACCTGGGCGCGGCCCTCGACCTCTCGATCAAGTACGCGCAGTCCCCGTCGGAGCGGCCGGGCAGCCCGGCCGAGGCGCTGCGCCTTCGCCGCGCCGAGCACGCCGCCGCCGCGCTGGACAGCGCCGACCAGTGCGCGGCGCAGGGAGCCGAGGCGGTGCTCGCCTTCGCCGGGCGGCTCCCGTCCGGCCAGGACCGGCCGAGCCCCGCTGCGGCGGCGCCGGCGATCAGTTCGCCCGTCGTCTCCTCGCCGCCCAGGAGGCGCCGTTGACCGGCAACCCCCTGCCTCCCGCCGTAGCCGGGCTCGGCCAAGCCGACCTGGACGCCCTGATCTCGCTCTCCGAGCAGCTGAGCGCCTTCGAACAGGCGATCCCCGTACCGGCGCCGCACGAGCCGCTGCCCGAAGTGCGGGACCTGTCCTGGCCGATGGTGCGCCTGCACGAGCTGGTCGCGGCCCCGCTCGACGAGGTGTTCTTCCGCTCGACAAGCGCGCGCCCCGACGCCGGCCTCGGCGTCTTCACCGCCACCACCTCAGCCCTCGCCCTCGCACAGGCCGGCCTGGCCAGGGCAGCCTCCCTGCTCGCCGAGCCGGCACCGAGCCCCCAGGCGCAGACCAGCGCCCGGCACGCGCTCGCCACGGTCCGGCGCACGGTGCGCGAGACGTCGCAGGCGCTGGCCGACGCCGCCACGGTCGCCGCCGTCCCCTCCCAGGTCACCAGCCTCGCCGCCCGTCGGCCCACGGCAGCACCGCCCGCAGGCCGGCCACCCGCCGCTGGGGAGAGCGAGCGCCGCGTGGACGCCGCCCTTCACCGCTCGCCCGCCCTCGTTCTGGTCTCCCCGCCCGCCGAGCCCTCCGCTCCTGCGGCCCCGAGCTCCCCGCCCGCGACGGTCGTTCCGCTGCGCCGCACCTGACCACCACGCCGGCCCGTCCGGCCCGACGAAGGGTAGCCACCACGCCCACCGCCACCATCCACGACCACCAACAGCGTCTCCAGCTGGCCGCCAAACGGATCGAAGCCGTCGCGGTTTCACTGCCGGGTCCGTACGACCCGTACCTCAACGAGGTACCGGACGTCCTCGACGTCCACCGCCAACTCCTCGCGCTCCAAGAGGTGCAGACCACCACAATCAACGCCGCCACCGAGTACGCGCCGAGCATCTCGACGGACCCGACGGCGACAACCGCAGCCCGCCGCACCGCCATCGCCCTGGCGGGAGCGACCAACCGGATCGCAACGGCCGAACGCCACCTTCTGGCCGTCTTCACGGTCGCCATGAGCGCGAACGTCTGGGCCATCCCCTCCTCCGAAGATGCCCGGCTGGCCGACCACTATCACGAGATTTTCGCCCAACTGGCCAGCTCGGCAAGGGAACTGCGCGCAACGGCCGACCAGCTCCCCACCTCCGGCCAGTCCCAGCGCCCGCAGACGGCCGCCCGCGCGAACGCCGCCCGTTCCTTCACCAACCGGCTCCGCTCGGCGTTCCAGCGCCGCCCCGCCGCGGAACCGCTGCCGGCCGCCGCCCTTCCCCGCACCGCCGCCAAGCCGCGGCGCTGACCCTCCCGCCTCCGCCCCATCAGGAGCCCCGCCCTGTCCCTGTCCGTCGAGCACCAGTCCGGCATGCTGCTGCAGGTCGCCAACGGCTTCCACACCGCCAGCGAGCAGCTCTTCCACATCTACTGCTACCGAGATCCGCAGCGCGAACGCCTCGCCGAGGTGCTGGAGCAGCTCTCCGAGCTGCAGCAGACCCTGCTTACGAACGCCGCGGACGAGATGCCGCCGACGGGCCCCGAGGCCCCGCCCGAGGACGTCGCCTGGCACCGCAGCACGATCGCCTACGGCTACGGCAGCCTGCTCCTCAGCAAGGCCCTGCTGCGCGCCCACCCGGCACTGATCGCCGCGGTCCAGATCGAGCTGGCCCCCGAGCGCCCAGCCAGCAGCGCCGGGCGCATCCAGTACTTCCGTTCGCTGGGCGCGACCCGCGACGTCCTCCAGGAGGGCGCCTGGAAGCTGGCCCAGATCGCGCACGGCCTCACCGACCCCGAGCCCGAGGCGCTGCGGGCGATCACCTCCGCGCCGATGGGCGAGTACGCCCACAAGGCCGTCCGCTCGGCCGCCACCCCCTACCCGCCCGAGGCCGCGCCCGCCACGGCGAAGACCGCCGCCGAGGCCGTCGGCCCGAAGGCCCAGGTCGCCATCTCCGCGGCGGCCGTCTCCTCTCCGGCCACCGCCGCCCGCGCCACCTCCGCGGCACGCCGATGACCCGGCAAGTCCACCGGCCCCCGCGGATCGGCAGCATGTGCTCCGGCTACGGGGGGCTGGACATGGGCGTCCAGGCCGCCCTCGGCGGCCACGTCGTGTGGCACGCCGAGATGAACCCCAACGCCGCCACGATCCTCGCCCACCACTGGCCTAGAGACGCCAAATCACGGCGATATCACCGCAGTTGACTGGAGCGCCGTCGAGCCGATCGACATCCTGACGGCGGGCTTCCCGTGCCAGGACCTGAGCGTGGCCGGCAAGAGGGCCGGGCTCGTCGAGGGCACCCGCTCCGGACTGTGGCACACCATCGCCCGCGCGATCGACGTCCTCAAGCCGAAGATGGTGATCATTGAAAACGTCCGCGGAATCCTCTCCGCGCCCGCCGGGACGCCAGCCGATGGCGACCTGGAATGCCCGTGGTGCGATCTGGGAGATTCAGGAGGAGAACCTGCTCTGCGGGCACTCGGCGCCGTACTCGGAGACCTGGCCGACCTCGGGATGGATGCGCGATGGACGGTGCTACGCGCCGCCGACGTCGGTGCGCCTCACAGGCGGGAGCGACTTTTCCTCGCCGCGTGGCCTTCCGACGCCGAAGGCGCGCGATGCGAAGGGTCCGGACCCGAAGCGGGAGGATCTGGGGCACGCAGTCACACTGCTCAAGACCCCGACCTCCAATTTGGGCGCGATCGGGGGAAGCCAGCACCCGGACCGCAGGCGCGAGGGCGGGCACGGCCCGAATCTGAGCGACGAGGTGGAACACCTCCTTCTCCCGACTCCGAAGGCGAGCGACGGCACCCACGGCGGACCCAACAGCCGGGGATCGAAGGGCGACTTGAGCCTTCCCGCGGCGACCGCGAAGCTGCACCCGACCCCGCAGATGCCGGGCACCGGGACTCCCGGGCACCGGGCCGAGTCGGCCTCCCGTCTGCTGCTGTCCCAGGCGATCCTGCCGATCTGGGAGCAGGACAGCACGGACTGAACCGGTGGGGCCCTTACGGGCCGGCCATCGCCCGCTGGGAGCGCGCCACCCGCCCCGCACCGGAGCCGACCAACGAGCGCGGCCGACTCGACCCGCGGTTCGTCGAGTGGATCATGGGCCTCGACTCCGGCCACGTCACCGGCGTTCCGGGCCTGTCCCGCTCCGCCCAGTTGACCGCCCTGGGCAACGGGGTCGTCCCCCAACAGGCATGCACAGCCTTGGAGTTGCTCGATGCCCCGGCCCTGCTCGCCGCTGCCCGCTGCTGCGGGCGGCGGTGAGCAGGGCGTGCTTATACACCAAGTCCGGCTCGCTGGAGCGAGCCGTCGAGCGCAGATCCTCGTGTCATCACCCGCCGACGAGAGGCACCAGCCCTTTTGACCACCCCCGAGCCCGACCCGGACTCCACACCGGCCGGCTACACCAACGCCCAGATCGACGTCCTGACGGCGCGGCTCGCCGAGCTCGCGGCGGGCTTCGACCTCCAGGCCGAGCAGCTGGCCAGCATGACCACCGCCCTCCCCCCGGAGGACGTCGACGATCTGGACGCCCCCGCCGGCGGCGAGCCGCTGTTCATCCTCGCCTTCGACGACCCGCAGTACCTCAAGGAACTGGAGTTGATGACCCCATGGGTAGACGAGATTTTCACCAAGATCTACGGGCCCGAGACCACGGCCGGCAAGCCCTGGTGCCCCCGCTGGAAGGAGCATCCCGAGGCGGTGGCGAGGCTGCACGCCCTGTGGCTGGCCTGGCAGGCCGCGATCGACCCCGAGTCGGGGGCCGCCGGCCCCAGTTCGTGGCAGCGCGACCATCTCGAGCCCGCGCTGATGAAGCTGCGATCGGCAGACGGCCCGTTCGCGGCGTGCACCTCCAGCGGCGGCCACATCAGCCACCGTCTGCTGCCGCACCCCGCCCTGACCGACCCCACCCCGCCCGCTCTCCCCCTTGCTGCCTGATCGGACCCGACCTTGCCCGACTTCAACCTTCCCGGCCGCCGCCCCGAGGACGCCGCCTCCGCCGAGGCCCAGGTCCACCTCCTGGCCGCCGACGGCTCGTACGAGCTACTCAGCGAGAGCACCGTGCCCGACGGTCTCGGCGGCAGCGACAACTTCTTCCTGTTCGAGGGCTACAACGAGTGGGGGATGCCCGCTGTCGCGGCGCACCTTCACCACAACGAGGACGGCCAGACCTTCGCCCTCGCCGCCGAGCCCGCGCCCACCTTCGCCGCCGGGGCGGCCTGGCTCGTCCAGCGCGGCGCCGACCCGGAGCAGTTCCTCCAGCATGCCCGCGGTGCCGGTGCACCGGCCGATGCCCGCAGCGCGGTAGCCGCCGCCCGGATCATGGAGTCCGGCTCCCGCTACCAGCTCGTCGAACACGGCGTCGAGTACGGCGAGACCTGGGCGCTGCTGCGCGACAGCGCCGCTGTCAGCGCCAAGCGCCCCTTCCTCCTTCAACTGGAGTCCGCCCACCACAAGCGCGGATACACCCTGCGCGAGGGCAGCTTCAGCAGTCCGCAGGAGGTCCAGCAGTGGCTGGAGAGCCGGCGCACCCCGCTTCCACCCGTGGTCGGTGACGAGGTGAGCGTCGTCGTCAGCCCGCAGGCCAGCGCCGCCCGCGCCCGTACCACCGGCGCCGGCCAGCGCGCCACCGCCCAGGAACCTGCGGCGGTCCTCGCCGGGACGTCGGCGGTCTCGCGCAGGGCCGTGCGGTGATCGCACCCGCCCGGCCGCTGCCCGGCTTCAGCGCCCACCCGGAGGCGCTGGCCGATCTGCTGACGGTGCCGGGCCATGTGCGGACACTCGCGCTCAGCTACCTCGACCGGTTGGTGAAGGCTGAGGTGCGCGGCCCCCTCCTGGAAGAGCAGGGCGAGCGCGACCTGCGGGGCGTCAGGAAGATCTACCTGGACGACGCGATGGCCTACCGGCTCGTGTACACCGAGCGCCGGGCACCGCACAACCCCCGCCATCTGCTGGGCATCCACCTGGTCGCCGTGGGCGAGCGACGGGGGGTCGCGGTCTACGAGACCGCGGCCCACCGCCTGCGGCAGGCCGCCGTCCAGGAGGCGGGGCGCGGAATGCCGGCCCGCTTCCAGGCCGCCCTCGCCTCCTCTTCTCGCCCTTCCCCGGCCCAGGCCGCCGCCACCACGAGCACGGCGACGCCCGTCGTCGCCCTCTCGCCCGCCGCACGCCAGCGCTGAACTCGCCCGACCCACCCAGCCGAAAGCCCGATCGGAGATCTCCGCATGTCCTCGACCGTCACCACGACCGCCGCGCCGCAGAACCTCGACACTGACGTGCACCACACCGCCGAGGTCCTCTCGACCCGGTGGGCCACCCGCGTCGTTCACGCGCTGCGGCGGGGACCGATGACCGCCGGAGATCTCCTGGCGGCCGACCCGATCGTGCCGGTGAGCAGCCTCTACTCGGCATCGCGCTCCCTGGCCAGCGCCGGGGTCATCACCCGCGTCCCCGCCGGGTCCGGCCGCTACGACCTCTCGCTCTCTGCGGCCGGCCAGGCCCTGACGCCGCTCTACACCACCGCGCTCGCCTGGGCCCGGCGCTACCCCAAGCCTGGCGCTCCGGTCGCGCAGGCTCCGGAGATGATCGAGGAGACGCTGGGGCTGCTGGCCGGCTCGCACGCCGTCGCGTTGCTCACCACGCTGGGCCAGAACGACGCCTTGGCCTACCCGCAGGTGGTCGCCTCCCTCAGCGCCCGGGACAGGGCCGCCGCCTACCAGCGCCTCCTCACCCTGGAGGAGCGCGGCCTGGTCGTCCGCAGCGGCACGCGCCGCTCCTACCGGTGGGACCTCGGCGAGGCCGGTATCGCGCTCGGCCGGGTGTACGGCGCGCTGTCGGACTGGACCACCGAGCACCAGGTCTCTGCGGCGGCCCCGGTGCGGGCCGGCACCGCGCTGGCCGCCGCCGGCACCAGCGCTGTCGTGGTGGCGAGCCCGGCCCGCACCGCTTCCTTCTCCGCGCCCCAGGTCCCGGAACGGCCGCTGGCTGCCCGCGCGTCGGCCGCCGTGCTGCGCGGCGTCACCCTGCAGCTCACCTTCTCCGACGCCCCCGGCCCGCAGCCCGCGTCCCTCCTCGTCACCGCCGCGGCGCGCTCGCGCTGACCGGTTTCCGACGCCGACGAGTCCTCCCCGCCTACCCCGAGGTTCATCATCTTGCCCTCCGTGCCCATGCCGTCCGGTGCCGTCCCGAAGCCGCGTGAGCAGCTGGTCGACCTTCTCGACGAGGACGTCGCCCTGCTGGCCGACACCGCCGCCACGCTCGAACTGCCGATCCGGGCCGTTGGTCTCGACACCACGCTCTTCGCCCATGAGCTGGCGATCGAGTGCTCCCACGTCACGCTGGCGATGTTCTTGCCGCAGGTGACCGCGGCCGACGATCTGCCGCTCTGCACGGTGCGCCACTCGATCGAGGCCGTCGGCGCCTGCGCCCAGAACCTCACGTCCGCGCTGGGGGCGCTGGCCACCGCGCGGGAGGAGATGGCGAAGCCGGACTGCGACGCGGACACCCGCTTCAACCTCGCGCGGGCCGCCCGCATGCGCGCCGCCGCCCTGGTCAGCGTCGCGGTGCAGCGCGCTGTCGAGCTGCGCTCGCTCCTGGCCGGCGGGCCCTGCCCTTGCTGAGCTTGGCGTCCACCGGGCCACCGGCTGCCGGCCGGTCGATCCTGCGGACCCCGAACGTCGCCCCGCTGCTCGCGGGCACCCTCGTCGGGCGGCTGCCGTCCTCGATGGCCCCTCTCGGCCTTCTCCTCGCTGCCCGTGCCGACCACGCCTCCACCGCGCTCGGCGCCGTCCTGGCCGCTCTGTACGCGCTGGCCGGCGCGGTGGGCCAGCCGCTGCTCGGGCGTGCCGTCGACCGCACCAGTCTGGCTGTCGTCGCGCCCGCCGCAGCCGCGGTCTCCGGAGCCGCGTTCACCGCGCTGACCGTCGTGGACTTCGTCTCCCAGCCGCTCGTCGTCGCCGTGCTGGCGGCCATCGCGGGTCTGGCAACCCCACCGCTGGAGGCCGGACTTCGGGCGATGTGGACGCGCCTGGTCGACCCGCGCGACCACCACCGGGTGTTCGCGCTCGACTCCGCCTCCCAGGAGCTGGTGTTCGTCGCAGGCCCCCTGCTCGCCACCGCGATGTGCCAGCTCGCCTCCGCCCATGGGGCGTTGGCCGCCTGCGCGGTGACCACCGTCGCGGGAACCGCCGCAGTCGCCGTACGACGCCCGGCTCGGGCACGGTCTGCGGCGAGGCCGGTGCACTGGCTCGGGCCGCTGCGCTCGCGGGGTCTGCTCGTCCTGCTGACCGCGGCGCTGTTCTTCGGGGTCACGCTCGGCTCGTTCCCCGTGCTGGCCCTCGGCGTCGCCGACCGGCACCACGAGGGGTGGCTCGCCGGCCTGCTGCCGACCGCGCTGTCGCTCGGCAGCCTGATCGGCGGCACCTTGTGGGCCAGGATCCGGCAACCGTGGCCAACTGGCAAGGCTCTGCTCGCGGTTGGCGTCGGGTACGCCTGCGCGTTCGCCGCTCTCCTCGTACCCGAGCCGCCGTGGCTCGCGGTCACGGCGAGCATCCTGCCCGGACTGTTCCTCGCCCCGTGGCTGGCCTGCGCCTTCCTCACCTGCGACGCCCTGGCGCCGAGCGGAACAGCCACCGAGGCCGCCGCATGGCTGATCTCGGTGATCGGCCTCGGCCAGGCTGCGGGCGCCGCCACGGCCGGACAGCTCTCGGCCTTCGGCCACACCACCACAGCGGCCGTTCCGCTGCTCGGCGCCGCCCTGGCCGCCGCCACGCTCGGCGCCGGCCGACGGCGTCTCTCCCTCACCTGACCTCTTCCTCTGGAGCTGGACTTCTTGCACCACCGCACCGCTTCCTCCACGCCGGCGCCGATCACCGTCGTCTGGGACTGGAACGGCACCCTGCGAGCCGACCTCGACGATCACGTCGCGGCCCTCAACGCGACCCTGCCCGCCCTCGGCGCCGAGCCGATCACCGTCGAGACCTACCAGGCCCTTCACCGGATGCCGATCCGCGACTTCTACATCGACGTCCTCGGCCGCGCGCTCGACGACGAGGAGTGGCACGCAGCGGACACCGCGTTCCTCGCCGAACTCAACCGCCGGCCGGTACGGCTCCAGCCCGGCGCCCGGCAGCTGATGATGGGCCTGCGAGCCCGGGGAGTTCGCCAGAGTCTGCTGTCGCTCGCGCCGCACGAGCGGCTCGTCACCGAGGTCAGCCAGGCCGGCATCAGCGGGCTGCTGGAGCGGGTCGATGGCCGCCCCGGACCGTCCGTGCCGAGCAAGGCCCCGGCGATGGCCGCGCACCTGCAGGCTCTGGGACCGTGGGTCGACCGGGCCCGCACCCTGGTGATCGGCGACAGCGTCGACGACGCGGTCGCCGCCCGGGCGGTCGGAGCCGTCCCCGTCCTGCATACCGGTGGACTGCACGGCGCCGCCCGCCTCGCCACCGCCGGCGTCCCCCTGGTGGAAACGCTCCAGGAAGCCGTCGCCCTGGGCACCGCGCTCATCACCGAGCAGCAGCTGGCTGCCGCGTGAGCACGCTCAGCGGACGTCCCATCGCGAGCTGGAGGCCGCGGGTGCCCGGGAACACCGACCTGGGCACCCGCCTGGTGTGGACCGAGCTGCAGGTCGAGCGCGTCCGTGACGTGCCCGGCCATGGCTCCGACACCCCTCACGGGGCCGTCGCCGACCAGATCGCCACCACCGCGCAGAAGCTCGACCACGTGCAGACCCGCATCGTCGAACTCGCCACCGCCCTAAGCGGCGACCTCCAGCGCGTAGCCGCCGGCCACGACACCGCCCTCCCGGTCACCAACGGCATCCTGCGCACCAGCGGCCTCGACATCGACCTCCTGGTCACCCGCCGCACCGAACTGCACCACTCGCTCGCCGCGCTAATCGGCATCTACAAGGAGCTGCCCGCCATCGTCCCGCCTCCGCCCCCAGCTCCGGCGCCAACGGCGAAGACGGCGGCAGCGGTCACCCGGCTTCAGCCGCGGCAGGAGGCGGCGCTGCGGCAGATCGGCTCGACCACCATCACCATCTACAAGAGCGTGCGCCACGGGTCGCTCAGGGTTCTGCCCGGCGGGGCCGACATCAAGGTCGCCACCGTCGATGCCCTGATCGGCAAGGGCCTGGTGGACCACTACGCCCGCGAGGACCTGCACCGGGGCCATGACCTGACCCTCACCCGCGAGGGACAGGCCCGGTACGAGGCGCTGCTGGCGGCGGGTGGGCGCGCTGCCGCCGCCCGGACCCGGCCGGCCGGCACCGTGGGCGAGGCAACGCCTTCGCTTGCCGGCACCGGTGTCGCGTTGTCCCCGCTCCGCAGCCGCTCTCGCGGCTGACCTACTCCGGGCCGCTGCCCGGGCAGCGGCCGCGATCCCCGATCCGCTACCAGGAAGGTCTTCTCATCGGCAGCTGGGACACCGGCCCGTTCCACAACGACGACGCGATCGGAATCGCCGAGCGGTTCGACAGTCTCTTCCCTGAAGAGCTGCCCCCGTTCCTCCACCACCTCTTCGACACCGCCGCCTGCGCGCCGCAGGGTGAGCTCGAAATCGCCCTTTCACGGGAGGTCATCGCCGCCGCGGCCGTGATCGCCTCCCAGCTCCCTGGCGGCGCCACGATCGACCTGACCAGCGGCCCGCGGGAGTCGGTCCCGGCCCTGCCGTCCGAGCTCAGGCCCAAGGCGGTGGTCGCGCTCGACCGCATCCTCGTACACGCCGATGCGGAGGTCGGCCACTGGTTCGACCGCGCGAAGGGCGAGCGGTGGCTGGCCAACGTGGTGCAGATCCGCCTCGCCATCCAGGACGACCCACCACCCGTCATCAACTACACGTCCGCAGGCCCGATGGCGACCACCCCAAGCGTGGTGGCTCCGATTCCTCAGCAGGCCCCGACGCAACCCGAGGCCGCCCCGGCCGAAGCCTCCCGCCGCCGGCGCCGAGTGTTCGCCGGCCAGCAGTTCGTCCAGGGGCGGCTCGGTGTCGACGAGGTCTGGGACCTGCGCGACCGGCACTCCGAGGCGACCGTGGCGCACGCGCTCGCCGAGCTGGTCGAGCGCCAAGCCGGGGAGGTGGACAACCTCGACCGCGAACTGCGTACGGTGGCCTCCCGCGCCGCCGAGGTCCTCGCTCCGATCGTCCAGGGCAACCACAGCAGTGTCCAGGGCAACGGCGTCCTGCGGTTCACCGGCGTCGAGTTGGAGACCCTGGGCGCCCGCTTCGCCCTCGCCCGCCAGGAGCTCCAGAACCTGGTCGCCCGCTACGAACACGCCGCCACCATGGCTCCCGCCGCGCCCTCTCGCGAGACGGCGGCCCGCGTACGCAGCACGGCCCGGCTCACCGGCGCGCCAACTGCCGTACCGGCCAAGGGCGTCCTGCCGGCCCCTCACCGTCCGCTCCACCTGTAAGGACCCTCGTGCCCCCATCCGCCAGCCGTGACGCACCCGTTACCCACGCCCTCGACCTGCTCGCGCCGCCCGGGGCCGTTCGCACCCTGCTGTCCGTCCGGCTCACCGAGCGCGACGCCGAAGACCAGAAGTACCTGCGGAACACGCTCGGCGATCCGGCCGACGGCATGGACCCCGGCGAAGTCGCCTGGCACCGCGACCGCTTGGAGCAGGGCGGTCTGCTGCACACGGGTGCGGCCGGCCCGGAGGCCACGCCGGCCGCGAAGGAGCTGTGGTCCGTCTTCCTCGCCGCGTACAGCTGGGCGGTGAGGTACCGCCGAGCCCTTGCCACCGAGCAGCACACCGTTGTCGCGGTCGAGGAGGTCCTTCGCTTGGGCGCGCACCCGCTCACGGCCACCGTCCTCGACCGGCTGCGCGACGGGGCAGCTACACGGGAGGACCTCGCTCGCCCGATGACCGCGGCGGCCCGCGCCCAGCTGCCCGACCAGCTGGATGTCCTCGTGCAGCAGCAGCTCGTCGACCGACTGCCGGACGGAACCCTGCGGACCACCCCGGCCGGCAGGGCGCTCGCGGGCGTCCACGACGACCTCGCCTCCTGGTATGGCCAGTACCTGGACACCGCCACGGCGCCCGCAACCGAACGCGCTGCCGCAGCTACCGCCCGCCGCGCCCCGCACGGTTCCAGCAGCCCCTCCACGCCCCCCGAGAACACCGGAGAAACCCATCACCGACGTCACCGAGCCGCTCCTCGCCATTGACGAGGCCCTCCAGCTCGAGGACCTCGACGCCCGAACCGAGGAGGACAAGCAGAGGTGGTGGGAGTTCGCGTACGAGCGGAACATCGGCGTCCTGGCCGTACAGCACACCGCCAACCCGCACACGCCGCTGCTGACCGAGTCCTACCTCGTCGTCCACGACGGCACGATGACCTGGGACATCCCCGGCTCGAAACAGCTCGCCGGAATCCACGTCCAGCGCGACCTCGGCGCCGGAACGTTCCGGCTTGAGTACCAGCGGGCGCCGATCGTTGCACTCGCGCAGAACTGGCTCGTCTCCCGCGGCGCCGACCTCGACGAGGTGACACCGCGCGGCGAATGGCTTCCGACCTGCGACCAGCCCAGCCGCGAGTTGGAGCAGCGGCTCGCCCAGGCCGGGGACCGGTACTGGATCGCGGCCTCGTACACCTCCGACCTCGTCCTGGACCCCGCCCGCTCCTCGGGCGGGTCGCCCAGCGCCGACGATCAGCTGGTCTACGACTTCAACACCTGGATCATCGCCGAGGACCAGCGGCCCGAGCCCGGCCAGCACCCCGTCCGGGTGTTCTACGAGGACGTGGACTATCTCGGCCGCTCCTACACCCTGCGGGAGGGCGGCTTCCCGGACCTCGATGCCGCCTACGAGTGGACCCGGCGCGCCGGCGCGCCGGACAACCCCCTTCCGCCGCTGCTGGTCGCTCCTCCCAGCGCCCGCGCCGCCGGGGCGCTGGCCGCAGGAACGCCCGCGATCTCGCTCTCGCACCCGCGATCCACCTCCGTGCCTGTGCCGAACGCCGCCGACGGCCGTACCCCACGACCGAAGAGCCGTTGACGCCAACCTCCCTGAAAGGATCCGGATCCCCATCCCCCCGAACGACAGCGCTTCGCGTCAACCCGGCCCGGACCAGCAGCACCGTCCGCGTACCGCGGACCGCCGCAGCGTGCAGGCCACGGTGCGGTTCACGCCCGCCGCCATCGCCGTGATCCGCGACCGCGCCATCGCCGAGCGCCTCACCGTGGCCGGGTTCGTCGGCAACGCCGCCCTGGCCGCCGCACAGTCCGGCGATCCGCTGGGCCGGCCCGACAGCGATCCGCGACGCCCCCTCGTCGAAGCTCTCGACCGCGTGGCCGACGAGCTGAACACAGCGGTCGCCGCAACTCGGGCGGCCGACGACGGCCCGGCCCGGCAGGCCGCTCTCGCGGTGCTGCCCGCCGTCGCCGCGCGCACGTACCTCGCCCTCGACGCCGTCCTGGAGGCGTCCTGATCCCCGACGTCTCGACGGGCAACAGCGTCCGCCCGCTGCTCGCCTACCTCTACGGCCCCGGCCGGCGCGAGGAGCACCGCGACCCGCACCTCGTCGCCGCCTGGGACCCTCACGGCGCCCCCGACCCCGGCCGCGACCCCGCTGCCGACCTGAGCCACCTCGCGGCCCGGCTCGACCAGCATGCTCGCCTGCGCGCCGCCGAACTCGGCGCGATGCCGCCCAGCAGGGTGTGGCACTGCTCGGTGCGAACTGCCCCGGAGGACCCCTGGCTGTCCGACCAGCAGTGGGCGACGGTGGCCCTGCGCATCGCCCACGCCACTGGCCTGGCCCCGTTCGACCGACCCGGGTGCCGGTGGGTCGCGGTGCGCCATGCCGAGCACCACATCCACCTCGCCGGCGTCACCGTGCTGCCGGACGGCTTCCGGCCCGGGATGCACCGCGCCGCGGTGCGCGCCCAGGCCGAATGCCGGGCGATCGAAGCCGAGTGGGGACTTCGGCCGGTCGGCCAGGACACGGGCCTCAGCACCAGTTACCCGACCACCGCCGAGATCATCAAGGCCGAGCAGCACGGCTGGGCCGAGCCCTCCCGTGTCTGGCTCCAACGGCAGATGCGCCAGGCCCTGCAGGAGGCCACCACCGTGGACGGCTACGCCAAAGCGCTGACCGAGCGCAGGGTGCTGGTGCGTTGGCGCACCGCTGCCGACGGCGGTGCCGTGGGCTACAGCCTCGCCCGCCCCGGGGACACCGGCACCGGCGGCGCCCCACTCTTCTTCGCCGCCGGACGGCTGGACTCCGCGTTGACCCTGCCCCGCGTCCTGCGCCACCTGTCCACCAAGAAGTCCAACGAAGGAATCCGATCATGACCAGCCCTCAGAGCCCCCTGGCGGACTTCGCGCACGCTCTGGCCGACCGGCTCCCGGACCGGTGGGAAGCCACCGACCTGGACCTGAGCGACGACGCCGACCTTCGCCACCACTTCTACTACCGTGTGTGGGACCGCCGCCGTGCCCAGGACCTGGGGCTGGACCGCGACACCATGGCGGAGATCGCCGTGCTCGACGGCCCGGACGGCCGCCGGCTCCTCGTACTGCCCACCGCCGAAGCGAGCCGGCCCTTCCTGGTCTGCCCCCTCATCGCCTTCGACGTACCCGTGTACAGCAGTACCTCCCCGCTCAGCTCCGTCGCCGTTCCCGCCGACCCGGCCACGGCCGCCGACGAACTCGCCGGCTCGCTGCTGCCCCTCTACGAGAGCGAGCTGCGGGAAATGCTCGACCACGTCGTCGGCATCCTGGACGCCACCGAGGCGACCATCGCCGCGTGCCTGGCCACCGAGGCCGAGCACTCCGACGACCCCGAACTGGCCCAGTCGCTGTACGAGATGAGGGGGGTGCGCTGGCTGTCCCACCCGGAGGACACCGACCTGCTGCGCTGCGCCGCCGAAGACGTCCTCGCCGCTCTGGGCCTTCTGCTGGGCCACCGCGGACCGCTCTCCGAAGCCCTGGTCGGCGTCACCACCCACGTCCGGATCTACAGCGAAGTACACGACAACTGCGAGGCGCTGATCGAGGCCGAGGTGATCGGCCGGATCCTCACCGCCGCCGGTCTGGCCGACACCAGCAGCGGCATCTTCGATCCCGCGATCAAGGAGAAGATCGCCACGATCGACGCCCTCCCGATCGAGCAGCAGCGGGCCCTGGTACGGGCCGCCGCCGCGGCCTACACCCGGCGAACCGACGCCGGCTGACCTGACCAGAAGGACCGCCCGTTGTACATCGCCTCCTTCCACGACGCCCGCGACGACCTCGATCTCGACGAGTTCGACGCGGTCGACCCCGAGTCCGCACGGACCATCAACCGGCTTTTCGACCCCGAGAGTTCGCTGTGGATCATCGCCCAGTGCGCGGCGGCCCCCCCTCGCCGCCCAGGGGCGCGGTTGAACGACTACTTCCTCCTACTGGACTCGTACGCCGCCTACAACGAGCGCCCCGGAGCGCCGCAGATCATCGCCGCCCACTTCGACCGTGCCCCGGACACCCGCATGGTCCGGGCCACCATGACATCGCACGCTCTGATCCCGCTGGCGCAGAACTGGCTCGTGGGCCGCGGGGCGGAGCCCGGCAGGGTCTTGGAGCCGGAAGGCTGGAGCGATCCGCTGGATGCCGAGACCGACCGGCTGGAGGAGTTCCTGCGCGGCAGCGGTGAGCGGTTCGAGGTTCACGACAGCTTCAGCCGCCACGAACCGCCGTACGAGACCTGGGTGATCGCCACCGACACCCAGCAGTCGCCCGGCCCGGCGCAGGTCTTCTTCTGGCAGCTGCCCGACGACAAGAGTCCCGCCTACACCGTCCGCAGCGGGCAGTTCGACAGCCTCGACGCCGCGTACGAATGGACCCGGGACACCTCCGCGCCCCTTCCGGCCGCCGCCCGCGCCCAGGCGGCCCGGCTTCGCGCAGCACCGATCCAGCCCTCACCCGCGCAAACCCCCACACCGCCGCCGACCTTACCCAACACCCTTCGCTCCCAAGGCCGTTGACAGCACCCGCACCCACTGGAGCTCTAGCCCTTGCCCGACACCTACCTGCCGCACCACGACCCCGACGTCGAGACCCTGGTCCGCCCCCGCTACCTCGCCGGCCCCGGCGACCGGGCGTCCGTCGTCACCGCCTTCGAGCCGTTGCGCGGGTGGCGGGTCGAGGCCCTCGGCCCGAGCCGCGCCGCGGTGATGGCCACCAGCCCGTGCCACCGTGTCCGCGTCGGGTACCGTCCCGACCAGCCGCAGGCGTGGCAGGTCGCCGCCTCCCCGGACCCGTTCGCCGGACCCGCCTGGCGCGGCGGATTCAGCCGGGCCACCCCGCCGGAGATCGTCGCGGCGTTCCTCGGCCAGCTGGCCGACTCCCTCCAGTTCGACGCGGTCAGCGACCACACGGGCACCTGCGTGTCGCTGGAGGGAACGCTCGCGGACGCCAACGAGGCTCTCACCGAAGCTGGTTGGTCGACGTCCCGCTCCGACGGCCACTGGCTGACCAGGTCGGGTGACGGCGCGGTCGAGTACGACGTCGCACCGCTCGCCGATCCGGCGGTCGAGCTGGCGGCCGACGTGCAGCGCGGCTTCACCTGGCGCATCGCCCCGGACGATCCGGACATGGGCTGGAGTGCTGCCTTCAGCTCGTGCACGCCGCTGCACCTGATCGCTGCGGTGAACGGCGCCGTCGCCGACGACAGCCCGGTCGTCCGTACCACCGATGAGCTGCCGCAGCGGGTGGTCGCCCGGGCCCGCACCGAGCAGGCCGAGGTCGACCGGCGCGCTGCCGAAGCTCGTACAGCGCTGCCGCCCGCCGTCGAACTCCTCGCCGACCAGCGCTCCAGCGCCGCCCGCTCGGGCACCGCCCCGGCCCTCCGCGCCCCGCTGCGCGATCAGGCCGGACCGCTACGGCCCGCGGAGGCAGACCGGGGACGGCAGCGGTGAGGAACAACCGCGCCCTTGAGGAGTTCACCGGCGCGGTGGCCTGCCGGCTTCCCGGCACCTGGGAGTCGGCGCTGGAGGATGTGAGCACGTCGGCGGCGCTGACCGAGGTGTACGAGCGGCTCTGGGACCTCGGGATCACCCAATGGACCCTGCTGGAGTTCGTCAACGACCATCTCGGGATGCTGCGTGACGCCCAAGGCCGGGAGCTGGTCGTTCTCCCACGCCCGTTCCGTTCGGGCCGCTACCTGATCGCGCCGCTGGTCCCGGCCGGAACGGAGCCCGGCGCGGTGGAGGACCTGACGCCGTTCGGCCTGTCCGTCAGCACGTCGCCGGCGCGGGCGGCCGAGACGGTCCGCCGTCGACTCCTGCCCCGGCTCGACTACGCCCTGCTGCTGGCCGCGGAACGTGGGGCCTGTCCCGGACCGCCTTCCGACGTCGGACGCCGCCGGGTCCACGCGGCCACCGCCCGCACGAGCGTGCCGGCAGGCACCCCACCGGCCGTCGTCTACTCCGCGGGCCCCCTGCGTCCAGCCACCCCGCTTGCGGGCCGAGGCCGAGTCCCGGCCCCCTGACCGAACGAGATTTGTGCCCACTGCTTCCCCCGTCTCCACCGAGCCGCTCCTCTCAGTCCGCCCCACCCACCTCGCCGGGCCCGGCGACGCCGACCTGCCGTCGCTCCTCGCCGAGCGGCACGGCTGGTTCCGCCCCTACAACTCGCCCACCCACGTAGTCCTCGTAAGCGGCACCACCGGCATCGCGCTCTCCACTGGATCGGGTACGGCCCCGCTGTCCCTGACCGGGATCGGCTGGTCGGTCGGCTTCTGCCACCAGGTACCGGCCGAGATCACCCAGTCCCTCCTCGACGAGGCCGCCACCGGCCTCCTTCACCGCCCGGACCTCTTCACCGGCACCGGCCTCCTAGCCGGCCACCACGCCCGCGCGGCCCTGCTCGCGGCCGGCTGGTCCGGCCACCACCGCGACGGCTACGAGCTGGTCTCCGCCCCCGACCGCCGCGCCGCCCTCTCCTTCCCGCTGGAAGCCCCCGGCAGCGAGGTGATGCTGACCGGCGCCGCCGAGAAGGGCACCTGGACGGTGCGGTTCGGCGCGACCGCCCCCGAGTCGCTGCTGACCGCCGCGACCGCCGCCCTTCTGGCCCCGGCCGTCCGCCGGGCCGGGCAGCTCCCGGCCCGGCACCGGAACCTGCTGACCACCCAGACGCTCGCCGAACGCCCGCCGCGCACCGGACGGTTCGGCGCGGCTCGCGCCCGGAACACCGCGGCCCTGCCGGTGCCCACCGCACTTCCGCTCTCCGACAGGCCGCGCACCGGCAGCAGCGCGTCCGTGCCGGCGCCACGGCACCGCCCGTCCTGACCTTGCCCCTCTCGCTCCTGGAGACCTCGCTGCCCGCCGATCCCGACACCGACGACCTGGTCGCCGTCCGCCCACTGGAACTCACCGGCCCGACCGAGACCGGTGCTGAACAGCCCAGTCCGCCACCGGCGTTGGTCGCGGTCACCCCTCGCCACTACGCCGGGCCCAGCGTCGACGCCGTCGACCGGCTTCGCCAACGTCTCCAGGCCGAGGGATGGGTTGATGCGCAGGGCGTCCTCACCAGTGCGTGCGGCCGGCTGGGCGTCGCCTGGCCCACCGAGTCGGACAAGCCGCGCGGCTGGGGACGCGAGCGGACGTACGCGCCGTGGCGGGTCTGGGGCACCCAGCGTGCCGGCGCGGGCGTCGCCTGGCGGGTCACCGGCTGGCGTCTGGTCCCCGAGGAGATCGTCGAAGGTCTGATCGGCGAGGCGACCACGATGCTGGACGAGGCCGACAAGGCCGGCCGGACACCGTTCGAGTCGGGCGTCCTGGCGCTGGGGTTCCTGCCGTTGGCAGCCGCGGGCTGGACCAGCGAGGTCACCCCCAAGGGCGCCGCCACGTTCGAGTCGCCCGACGGACTCCTCAGCGCCCGCTGCGGGCCCCCCGACGCCCTATACGAACTCCGCGGCCGACCGGCCGCTCGCATCTCCTGCCGGCGGGCGCTCGGATTCTGGGAGGTCGAGATCAGCGCGAACACACCCTCCCGGCTGGCCGCCGCCCTGTGCCGCGACGCCGCCGACCCCGGGCCCCTGATCCGCAATCCCGATCACCTGCGCCTGGACGCCACCGACCGGGAGGTCGCCGTCGTCACCCCGGTCACCGCACAATCCCTCACCACCTCGACCAGCCGCCGGGCCGCCGCCATCACCCGCTTCCTGCCCAGCCTGTCCACCGCGAGCACCACCGCGCCCGCCAGCAACCTGGCCACCGCTCACCCTGCGACCGCGAGCGCCTCACGGCGGTGACCGCCGACGGAGCCCCGGCCCGGCGGGGCGCTGTTCCGCCCACCCCCTCTGCTTGGAGCCCGAGTTGCCCACCGACACCGACGAACTGGTCGCCGTCCGCCCCTTGGAGCTGGCCGGCACCGGCACTGCGCCCAGCGACCTGGGCGACCACCTCGTCTCCGCGTACGGGTGGGAGCACGATCCGGACAGCACCGCCGAGGAACCCCTGCTCGTCAGCCCCTGCCGCCGCATGGTCCTGGAGCACGGCGACTTCCCCCTCGGCCGCAGCAACCTCCGGAACCACTGGCGGCTCTCCGCCTACGCCAGCGGAGAGCCGGACGCCAAGGGACTCTGGTGTGCCTGGTTCAGCCCCAGGACGCCCTACGAACTCACCCACGGCCTCGTCCTGGACGCCGCTGGCCGACTCGACAGCGACCCGTCCTCCGTCCTGGCCGACCGCAGGGCCGGTGACGACATCGCGCGGATCCTCTCCGACGCCGGATGGACGATCAAGCAAGGCCCCTGGCGGACGTTCATCCACGCGCCCGGCGCCGCCACCCTCCTGGTGCCCTCCCACCCGGAGCGCACACTTTCCTTCGGCCTGGGCGACACCGACTCCGAGCTGGCGTGGAGCGTCATCGCCTCGCCGTGGGCGCCCGAGGCGTTCCTGCGCACGGCGGCGGTGACGCTGGCCTCGGACGCGGTACTGCGCCGCCGCAGCGAGATCCCCTCCCACCACCTGGCCCGGGTCACGATCGAACCCGCCGCCTGCGCCGCCCTGCCCCGGTGGCGCCCCCTGCTCGAGACCCCGACCCGACCGACCGATCTGGAGAACCCTCTGCCGGCCACCACCGCACCGACCGCTGCCGAGCAACTCCACCCAGCCGACCCGGAAGCGGGCCTGGTCACCGTGACCCCCCGCCACTACGCCGGACCCGGCCGCGGTGGCGCCGAACAGGTCAAGGGCCATCTCGCTGCCCAGGGCTGGACGTTGGGCACCGACTCGATGACCAGCCCGTGCGGCAGGCTCGGCCTCGCCTGGCCCGACGGCACCAACACCCCG
This sequence comes from Kitasatospora sp. NPDC051164, assembly GCF_044455625.1. NCBI lineage: Bacteria > Bacillati > Actinomycetota > Actinomycetes > Kitasatosporales > Streptomycetaceae > Kitasatospora > Kitasatospora sp. NPDC051164. The sequence goes on from NZ_JBITFB010000011.1 coordinate 201,619, forward strand.
ACCCGGCAGAGCGCCGCCTGGCGGGTCTGGGGCGCCCAACGCCGGGGAGCGAGTGTCGCCTGGCGCATCACCAGCGGTGACCTCGTCCCGCCCGAACTGATCGCCGGCGTCGTCGACGAGGCGCTCGCCACGCTGGACGAAGCCGGACCGGACTCACAGAATCCCTTCCAGGCCGGCGTCCTCGCCCTCGGTCTCCTGCCCCTGGCCGAGGCAGGGTGGAAGAGCGCCGTCCAGCCCCGCGGCTCCGTCGTCTTCCACTCGCCCGACGGCTACGTCGCCGCCCACTGCGACGTCCCGACGGCTCTCCACGACCTACGCGGCAAACCCGCAGCCCACATCACGTGCCACCGGGCGCTCGGCTACTGGACAGCGGAGATCAGCGCGAACACCCCCTCCCGCCTCGCCGCCGCACTCTGCCGAGACCTCGCCTCCCCGGAGCCCCTGCTGCGCAGCACCACCGGCCTCCACCTTGACGCGACCGACCGGAAGATCGCCGTCGTCACCCCGGTGAGTGCCGAGGCCCTCACTGCTGCGGCCCAGCGCCGCGCTGCGGCCCTGGCCCACGGCACCCAGCTGCCCCGGCCGAGTGCGGAACCCGGCACCGCCACCACCAGCACTCCGGTCAGCGCCCCCGCCCCCAGCCAGCGGCGCTGAACCCATCACGTAGAGACGACCATGACCGACTCCCCACACCCCGCACTCCTGGACAGCCGCCGCCTGCTGAACGCCGCCTACGAGGGCCTGGGCAGCGCCCCGGTCACCGACCTGCTGGTCGCCGCGAGCCGGACGCTGGAGCCTTCCAGGGGCTGCCTGGCCCTCGCCGACGCCGGCTTCCGCCTCGCCCAGCAGGTGTACCCGCGTCCGCAGAACCCGCTCGACCCTGCCGTGCTAACCGCATTGGCCAACGCCGACACCCTCAAGGGCACGGCGCGGCTGGCATGCTTCTGGCGGGCCCTCGCCACGACCGCAGGCCCCGACGAATTGGTCATCGAGCTACCGGAGTTGCCTGCCCCTACCCCCGGCCCGCAGCAGCAGGCAGTCGCCTGGCTGCACAACGGACACCTCTTCTCCCGCCTGGGGGCCGCGTCATACACGGCCCTTGAGGTGGCCCTCATGGCCGCCATCGACGACGAGGCCCCCCTGCCGCGGGCCCTCGCCAACCTGGGACCGACGGTCTGCGGCATCGTGCCCGAAGGCCCGAACCTGCCGACGGCGTGGTCCGCCACGATCGAGGCGACCGCCCACCATGCCGTCGCCTCCGCGTACGGGCTGCCCCGCGAGGCCGGGCTGCTGGACGCACGCATCCCCGAGATCCTGGCCGAAGCCGCTCGGGCACCCCAGCGGATCCAGGCCGAGCTCCTGGAGGACGCCGCCGGCGCGTTCCGCTACGCGAGCGACGAGCTGTTCACCACCCCGGCGGAGAGCCGCCGTGCGGACGCGGCCCGTACACGCACCACGGCCAGGCGCCCGCGGACAGCCCCGCAGCCAGCCTCGGCTGCACCGCAGACGCTGCCGCAGCAGCGCCGCGCCCACTGACGGTCGAGTCCCGCACCCCTGAACACGGCTGGCACCCGCCGCCCAAGCCCCAACCCGAACACCACGGAGAAACCCTGACCTCGCATCCTCTCGACTCCGCCCAGCGGCCCTCGCCCGTCCACGAGGCAGAGGCGCCCGCAGAGCGCACAGCCCAGCAGTTCGTGCCGATCCGGCGCACCGCCACCGGCGAGACCACCACCACGAGTTACAACGCCGCCGCGTTGCGGATCCTGCTCCGGGTCGGCTTCGAGGAGGCTCCTGACCCGGCCGAGGCCCCGGGCGAACTGGTCCGGACAGAGCCCGTGAGCGGGCCGGCCGCGCCCCCACGGTCCCGGTGATCGTCCCGCCCGTGATCCGCTCCGGGAGCGGCCCCGCCATCCCGGCACATTGCCAACCCCGCCTGCCCGCGAACCCGTTGGAGGTTCCTCGCTTTGACCACACCCGCACCGCCCGTCAAGCCAGCACACGCCAAGCCCGGCGAGCTGCGGGCCAAGGTGGCCCAATTGCTGGCCGACCGGCCGACGGACCCGCTCACCATCGGGGAGATTTCCAAGGCGCTGGGTCACTCCCACGGTGCTGTCCAGCAGGCGGTCAACACCCTGGTCCAGCGCGGGGAGGCCGACCAGCTCGGCACCGGAAGGCAGTTCCGCGCGAACGGGAAGACCGCCTTCGCCGCGGCAGTCGTGGTGATCAGTCCACCGGGCACCCACTCTCCCCGGGCCCAGGCGGCCACGGCCCGCACGACCCCGCCCGCACCGAAGACGCCCAGTCAGGTCGGCCCGATCCGCCGCGCGGGCGGCCAGCTCTACCACCCCCGGGAGCTGGCCTCCCTGCCCGACGTCGAGGCGCTGGCGCGGCTGCGTGCCGCCGACGTGCCGGTGCTGCTCTACGGTCCCCCGGGCACCGGCAAGACGTCCCTGGTGGAAGCCGCGTTCCCTGACCTGATCACCGTCGCGGGCGATGGCGACACCACGGTCGGCGACCTGATCGGCGATTACACGCTGGACGACAGCGGGGGCTACGTCTGGCAGTACGGTCCGCTGGTCACCGCGATGACCGAGGGCCGCCCATTGTTGATCGACGACGCGACGCTGATCTCGCCAAAAGTTCTGTCGGCGATGTATCCGGCGATGGACGGGCGCCGCCAGATTCAGGTCAAGGCGCACCAGGGCGAGACCGTCACGGCCCAGCCCGGCTTTTTCGTGGTCGCGGGCCACAATCCCGGCGTCCACGGGGCGGTCCTGACGGAGGCGCTCGCAAGCCGGTTCTCGGTGCAGATCCAGGTCGGGACGGATTATGACCTCGCCCAGGCGCTGCGGGTCGATGCCCGGGTTGTGCGCGTCGCCCGGCACCTCGCCGGTCAGGTCGAGCTGGGTGAGCTGGGCTGGGCCCCGCAGCTGCGGGAGCTGCTCGCCTTCAAGCGGACCGAGGCCGTCCTCGGCGCCACGGCCGCGTGGGCGAACCTGATCGGGATCGCCCCGTTGGAGGACCGCGATGTCGTCGCCGCCGCCGTCAGCAAGATAGCCGGCATCAAGAACGTCCGGCCGCTCACCCTCGGTCGGCAGCTGCCCGCCGCCACCGCGACGGCCGCCCAGCAGCCCGCGGGCGGCACCAACTCCGCTCGCCGGGGCCAGCGATGAGCGCCCATCACCACGTCCTGCCCCCCGTCACCACGCCCGACGACGATGCCGACCTCGCGCGCTGGGACGACGACGGTGCCCCGCCGGCGCAGCCCTCCTCCTCCCCGGCTGCGTGGCTGCGCGTGGGCGCCGAGCTGGGTGACCGGCTGGTCGCGCTGTCCGGCCGCCAGGACCTGCTGGTCACCTGCCGGCCCGGTACCCGCAGCGGCGCCCCGGCCGCCTTCTACCCGCGTGGCGGCGAGATCGAGTTCGACTCCGGACTGTTCGGCGCCCTCCAGCCGCACGAGATCCGTCCGCGGATCGTGGGCGACGAGGAGCGCTATCCCGCCGCCTGGGGGGTCTTCTGCCACGAGGCCGCCCACGCGGCCCACTCCGTGTGGGTGGAGCCGGGCGACGCGGACCCACGCGTCGTGGAGGCCGCGCTCCTGCTGGAGGAGAGCCGGGTCGAGGGCGCCCACCTGATCAGGCGGCCCACCGACCGCGCGTACCTGCGCACCAGCGCCCGGACCCTGGTCATGCCCGACATCGCCAACCCCCGTGTCCAGGGCATCAGGCACGCGGCCGGCGTGGCGGCCCTGATCCTCGGCCGCCGGGACGCCGGCATCCTCGACGCCGGCGAGACCCGGGCCGTCGCCGACCTGTGCGAGCAGGGCCTGGGCGACGAGCTGCTGGCCACCCTCACCGGCATCTGGACCGCGGCCCAACGGACCGCCGACCACGACGGCGCCACCATGCTCGCGCACGGCAAAGCGTGGTGCGACGCCCTGGACACCGCCTCCCCTTCGCTGCCCCTGCCGCAGGGCCTCACCGATCTGCTGTCCGACGCCGTGGGGGTCGTCATGGACGGCATGGACGCCAACGACGCCGCCGACGCCGCAGCCCAGGCCGCCGCGGACAACGCCCTGGCCGCGCGGGCGGAGGCAAAGGTCCAGGGCCGCGCCCAGCAGGCCGGCCAGCGGCGCAAGGCCGCCGCGACCGCGAGGTCTGTTTTCAACTCGAGCGGAACCACCGTCAGTCCCGGCGGCACATCGAGGCCCTCCCGGAGCCCGGTGACCGGTACCCGCAAGCCGACCGCCGCCGAGCAGACCGCCGCCGCGTCCCTGAGCCGCGCGCTTCGCGCCGCGGCCTTTCGTGAGCGGACCGAGGAGCGGACCACCAGTCCCACTCCGCCCGGCCGCCTCAACGTCCGCCAGGCCCTCGCCCGCGACGCCCAGCGCGCGAGCGGGTCGATCCCCACAGCAGAGCCGTTCACCGCCACCCGCCGCCGCAGCAGCGCCACCCCGCCGCTGCGGGTGGGCATCGCGGTGGACGTCTCCGGCTCCATGTCGGCCGCCTGTGGGCCTGTTGCGTCCGCTGCCTGGATCGTGGCCCGTGCCGCTGCCCTGACCGGCCCCGACTCCCGCACCGCCACTGTCGCGTACGACTATGACCTGACGGCGCTGACCCGACCCACCCACCGGGCTCCGGACAAGGTGACGACCTTCGCCGCCCGCGGCGCCAGCCACAACTTGGGCGATGCCCTGGACGCGCTCGACCACGGCCTCGACCTCAGCCGCCCCGGCACAGGCCGCCTCCTCGTCGTCGTGACTGACGCCCACTACGACCCGGACGAGACCGCCGAGGCGGTCACCCGCATCAACCGCCTCACCACCGCCGGCTGCGCCGTACTCCAGCTCACCCTCAGCACGAACTCCCTACACCTGCCGGGAACTACCCTGCTCCACCTGCCCCGGCCCTCCAGCGCCCCCGCCGCCATCGCCCAGGCCGCCACCGCCGCCATCCGCAAGACACGCTGAGACGCCCTGTCCGCCGACTTCGCCAACCTCACCGAGACGAGTGGTCCACCGCCGGCCAGGCTCACCGACTACGTCGGCTTCATCGAGGCAGGACGCCGGTTGTCGGTAGGGTCCAACCTTCAGCAGACGGCCCCCGCCGTGTTCGCCTGCAGCAGACGGCCAACCCCTGTACGGGCTATGCGAAACCGGGCAGTCCAAGTCAACATGGACGACCACCGCAGCCCCTCAGCGAGGAGGACGTTCCCCTGCCCATCGTGATCTCCGCCCCGGTTGTTCGCGGTCCGCGTCCTGGCGAGGACATTCCGCACCGAGACTGGCCTATCGGCGAGGGCAACACCGACATCGTGAACGCGTTCCTCCACGAGCATGGCTGGACCTCGGGCATCGAAGCCGACGGCGGCCTGCACGCCGCGTCGCCGTGCACCCGGGTCCACGTGGGCCACCAGCCCGACAACCCGAACGCCGACACCTGGACCATCGCCGTGGACGGAACCGCCCGCCAGCCCGGCTGGAGAGCCCGCTTCAATCGGCACACCCCCGCCGAACTCGTCCTCGACCTGCTGACCGCACTGGTCAGCCGCTCCACGCCCCGCCCGGATGTCCGCGGTCGGCGGACCGGCGACACCGTTCCCCGCCACAACTGGCTCACCGGCGAGGGCAACGCCAACATCGTGAACGCGTTCCTCTACGAGCATGGCTGGGCCTGGGTGGTTGACGCCGACGGCGGCCTGCATACCGCGTCGCCGTGTACCCGGGTCTACGTGGGCTACCAGCCCGACAACCCGAACGCCGACACCTGGACCATCGCCGTGGACGGAACCGCCCGCCAGCCCGGTTGGAGAGCCCGCTTCGACCGGCACACCCCCGCCGAACTCGTCCTCGACCTGCTGACCGCACTGGTCAGCCGCTCCACGCCCCGCCCGGTTACCGCCACTTCCCTTGCTGCCTAAAAGCGCGCGTCGATGAGGCGAGTCGCCCTGCTGCGCGGTTGACCGACTACCGAGCAGGCGCCCTCCTCGCCCGGCGCGTCGGCCGGGAACCGCCGACTCCTACAGCCGCCGATATGCCATCGCGGCCCGTCGCCGTACTCCGGCTGCCGGTCAACACTCCCGGCCCGGTCACTGCCCCCCGCCGTTCCTCCGAGAGGACTCGTCATCACGCTTCGTCTTGATTCCCTCGCCTTCGCCAGGATCCTGGTGGCCGCCTCGGCTTTCGATCTCGTCTACGGCGCCGCCTGGGCACACCGCACCACCCTCGGCGGCACGGTTCTGACGGTTGCCCAGCTGGCCGTCGCGTGGACGCTGATGTCGCGCGTCCCGGCCCCGGCCGTGCCCTGCCATCTCGACCGCGTGCCTCGTCCGCGCGGCCCGCAGGACTGATCTGCCCGTGTTCGCACTCCGCCGCGCCTCGGCCCGGCGGCCAGTCACCGACGCCGTTCCCGCGTCGGACAGCGCGAACACGGAGGCCCGTTGGACCCTGAAACCCTCGATCTGCACGGCAGCCGGGTCGGCATCGCCCGCGCCTTCGGCACCGCCTACGGCCCAAGGAACAGCACTGGTGAGCGCACCCGCTACCACGTCCTGGCCTACCTCGCCCCCAGCGACCTCTACCTGGTGGCCGTCGGCGGCATCGACGCCGGCCACCGCTCCGCACGCCTCCACCCGCGCGAAGGACGCTGCGGCTGGACCGCCCCAGAACTTCTCACCGAACTCGTCGTCGCGCACCCGGTGCGCGACCCGCGCGCAGGCCGGGCCTTCTGCCACCACCACGTCCTCCCGGCGGCACCTGAACTCCCGTGCCGGGTATGCCTGATTCGCCCGCCGCGCACCGACTGCCTCTTCTTCGACCGCTCACGCTATGCTCCGCTGCCCCAGGAGGCTTTGTGACCATCACCTCGACGATCTCCCGCCGCGGACTGCGCCGCGCGGCGATCTTCTTGTTCTCGCTCACCGTCTTCACAGGCGCCGAGGCCGTGGCGGGCGCCGTGTGGCACAGACCGGCGGTGACCGCGATCACGCTCATCGGGTGCGCGCTGTCCGTATTCGCGCTGTACCTGGTGTCCCGGCTGCTCGACGACAACGCCGACCGTGCGGTGCTGGGCCAGCTGGATGAGGGAGCTGCGACCTGCGAGGAGCTGGCCGCCCACCTCAGCCTGCGGCAGGCCGTCGTACGGCTGAGCCTCACCCGGCTGCTCGGCTCCGGCCAGGCGTGCGAGAGCGCCCCGGGCACTTTCGGTCTACTCGGTCGCTGAACCGCAGTGTCCTCCGGGGAATGCGAACGAGGCGGTGCCGCGAATCCTCGCGGCACCGCCTCGTTCGTGGTGCAGATGTCGGAACTCAACACCGGGTGCGGAACACCCGGTCAGGGCCGAATCGGTGTTGGAGTCGGCTACGCGCCGTCGGTGTCCGGCCACGTGCGGGCTTCCACCCGGCGTGCCCTGCGCCGGCGCAGCCGTGCGGCCTTCGGCCGAACTCGCCGGTGTAGTAGTAGCAGGTGCACCCGGCGCGCCCGGCGTACCGGCACTTGCGCCGGTATCCGGGCGCTTCGCGTCCCAGCATCGACGTCATCGGGGCCCTCCCCTCATTTCACATCCAGCAAGTACAGCACCGCAGTTGTGCACCGCCGGTACGGCCCCGCGAGGCTCAGCGGTTCCAGGTACCCCGCCCGGGCCGGGACTCGCCCGGCCGAGGCCGGCGCGGTTGCCGCGGCTCGAGCGACGGCTCAGTTGAGATAGATCCCCGCGAAGGCGCCGTCGTAGCCGGTCGAGGTCATAGCGGTCTCGAAGTTGTCCCACACCTTCTCCGGGTGGGAGAAGTGCTGGTCGAAGTAGTCGACCGTCAGGTCCCGCTCCAGCCATTCGTGCGAGCAGCGACAGCGGACGAACACCTGCTCCCGAACGTTCAGGAGCATCCAGTCGCGGCGGGCCTTGCAGTGCTCGCAGGTGATCACGATTCCGCGCGGGTTCAGCTCGTCGGCGTGCGGCACCGCCCGGATGACGGGCGTGCCGGGCTCGGGCTCCGGAACAACCATCGGGAAGTCGGGGATGTGGAGGTCAGCATCGGCGAGCGGCGGGAGGAACGTCGGCTCGTGGTCGTCACGACGTCTCGGCAGATCCGACAAGTACAGCCCTTTCATCAGAAGTGGCCGGTATAACAATCAAATGCCCGATTTTATTCCCGAAGCCGCATTCCGTTATCCAGGTGTGACCATCCGGGATGTCGGACGATTCATCATCTGTGACTGAGCACTTCAGTCGGCCAGTAAGTGTTGGACCTGGCCAGTTGCGCACCCGAAGTGGATGCTGTGTCCGTGACGAACATCGATGAGGTGCGCCAAGCCGTCAGGGAGCGCAGACTCGAAACCTTGCTTGGGATGGAAGAGTCGAACTGGCTGGATGTCAAGGGTGGCATCTATGCATTGGACACCCCGAAGGCCGCCGAGGAGCTCGTCAAGGACGTAGCCGGGTTCGCCAACACGCGAACTGGCGGGCTGCTGTTGGTCGGCTTCAAGACCCAAATAGAGCACGGGGTGGAGATCGTCTCGGAACTCGCGCCAGTGCCGCGAGCCCTTGTGGATCTTGATCGACACCGCAAGCTGATCGACCAGCGGGTGATCCCCACAGTGAGGGGCCTGGAGATCGTCTGGGTCGACTGCGGGGACGAGAAGGGCGTGCTGCTCATCGACATCCCTGCCCAGCCCCAAATATCTCTGCCCTTCGTGGTCCCGGGACCGAATGGAAGCGGCACGCCAAGCGAGTCGACCGTCGCTGTACCGATGCGACGAGGCGACCGCACCCCCTGGCTCCCGAAAGCCGAGATCCAGCGACTTCTAGCCGCCGGATGGGCAGTAGCGGGTGGGCCGGCGGCTGAGTCACCAGCCTCGAATGCGGCAGACCGCGCGAAGACCGGCCAGGTCCTCGAAGCGATACCCCGCGATGCCCGATGGATCAAGACGCTGGCTCAAGGTGCGCCGATGCACCGAGTCCCGACCTGGCTCGGAGACGCCATCTACGACGCACACGAGGCACTCACCCGAGACGTCGTGGTCTTCATCGATGCCGAGGTGACTGAGGCTCATCAGGCGCTAACAGAAGCACTGGGTGACCTGTGCAATCAGATCAGCGGCACGTTCCCCCCTGCCGGGGGAGGCGATGGCTACACAGAGGTCCCGCCCGAATGGAAGGGCACAGACCATACCCGCTACTACAAGGCCCTCGCGGACCTATCAGCAGCGCGACAAGGGGTGCTGGACCGGTACCAGGAGTTGATGAACACGATGAACAGGAAGGGGCTACTGATCTGACCGTATGTGCCGCACCTTGTCCGCCCGGGCCTTACCGAGTGGGTCAGCGAGAGAGTCAGCCCGAGGGCGGCCAACTGGCGCGCTCAAACTGGCCAGGTGGAGTGCTCAGTCACATCATCGTCGCTGTTCCGGCGCCTGCTTGACGGACGTCAGGCCGGGACCGGGCTCGGCTTGGCCCGGCGGGCCACCGGCGACCCGCCGAGGAGAACGAGCCTGCGCAGCAGCGCTTCGGATCGCGCCGCCAGGTTCGGCAGCGCTTCGGAGTAGCGCGGTGAGGGCCGGCCCGTGGCTGAGCCAGGTGTACGCGTCGTGCCACGTTTCGGCGTTGCGTTCCTCGATCGCCTCGTTGTAGCCGTCGACCGTGGTGGTCCTCGTCAAGGTGTCGTTCCATTGGTGGAGGATCCCGCGGGCGCTGGTGAAGGCGTTCTCCAGCTCGCCCAGCATCCAGCCGGCCTGGTCGGCGGCCGGCCCGGGTGACAGGTTGGCCTGGGCGGCCCGGCCGTCTCGCAGGAGGGCCTCGGCGTAGGGCAGGACGTCCTGGAGGTGGCGGAGAGCGGCGGCGTCGCGGCGGACGACGCCGTCTCCGTAGAGCTTCTCGTCCAGCGGCCAGCCCTGCTCGTCGCTCAGGCTGTCGGAGATCGAGTCCCAGTGGTCGACGGCCGCTTGAGCCTGTCCGAGCGCTCGCTCCAGGACGGTCAGGCGCTGGCGGGCGCGGATCTGGTCGTGGCGGGGCAGCAGGTCGCGGGCGATGTCGGCTGCTGCGCTGGCTGGCTCACGGTCACCGGGGACGTGGAGTTCGAGCGCCTCGCCTTCGTTGACGTGCTCCATGTAGGAGTTGCCCTCGGTCAGCGCGATCGAGCGGATCGTGTAGCCGGGCCCGGTGGGGTGCTGCTCTTCGGTGACGAGCAGGCCGATCGGCCGGGCGAGGTTGTGGAGGACGGCGGCGTTCTGGAAGTCGGCGAACTGGGGGGTGGGCCGGAGGACGAGCAGCGAGATGAGGTCGGCCATGTCCGGGTCGGGGTTCTGGTGGTGCTCGACCCGCCAGGTCCCCGGCAGCTTCGCGGCGAGGGCAGTGGAGTACGAGTTGAGGTTCACGGGTCCTGGTCCAGGGTTCTCTCTGCGTGGCCCGGTGTGGAGGGTGTTGTCGGGCCGGGGTGGGCGGTTACGGTCTCGACGGGCCCGGTGTGAGCAGCGCACCGGGCCCGCCAGCGGCCGGGGTCAGCCGCTGGTCGGCCCGGGGTCGACGGCGATGTCGAGCAGGCCCTCGGCGTGGGCGAGGTGCTCGTGCACCTGGGCGGCGTCGGTGCCCGTGACCACCAGGTGTCCCAGGCGAGCGGTGCCAGGATCGCCCTGCGGGGGCAGCAGGGTCTGCTGGCCGGGCCGCAGTTCCCACACGAGGCGCTCCAGCCATTCGGGGGTGGCGAGTTCGGGGCGCGCGTGAGCGGTGCGGACGGTTCCGGAGGCGGCCGGGTGGAGCAGGCGGACGCCGGCGGCAGCTACCCGGGTGGGGGTGAGGTCGGGTTCGCGACCCAGGGCGATGTCGACCGCGGCGGCGGCGAGGTCGATGCCGGTGGCGAGGTGGACCAGGTGGCCCACCAGGTCGCCGCCCAGGCGCGCGTTGACCTCGATCAGCTTGGGGCCGGTGGTGGTCAGACGCATCTCGACGTGGGAGATACCGCAGTTGACGCCGAGGGCGTCCAGCGCCGCCTCGGCGATCGGCGCGACTTCGGCGAGGAGCGGGTCGTCGGCGGTGACGACGTGGCCGATCGCCTGGAAGTGCGGCCCTGCGCCGAGTTCCGTGCGGGTGACGGCGACGGCGGCGGTGATGCCGTGGGAGGTCACGCACTCCACCGCGATCTCGGGGCCGTCCAGGAACTCCTCGACGAGGATGCCGCTGCCCTCCTGGCCCTGGTCCTTCGCGCAGGCGCTGGCGTAGGTGAACGCGGACGGCAGCTCGTCGAGGGTGTCGGCCTTGACGACGCCGATGCCGTCGGAGTGGGCGGCCGGCTTGAGGACGACGGGCAGGCCGATGCGGCGGGCCGCTGTGGTGGCGGTCACCAGGGAGGTAACCCGGATCGACTGGGCGGACGGTACGCCCTCGGACGCCCAGACCGCCCGCGAGGCGGCCTTGTTGCGGCAGGCTGTCGCGGTCGCCGAGGACTGGCCGGGCACCGCGAGGTCGGTGGCGATGTGCGAGGCCGCAACGAGGGCGTGCTCGTCCCAGGTCACCACTCCCTTGATCTCGTGACGCTCGGCGAGGCGGGCGACCGCCCACCGCAGCTCCTCGAGGTCGCCGAGGTCGGCGACCTCGTGGTCGCGAAGGTAGGGCTGCTGCCAGGTCGGCTCGGCGTCGCTCACCAGGACCAGCGGGCTGCGCATGGAAGCGGCGGCCAGGTAGTACGAGCTGAACGTCTGGTCGCCCGTGCCGAGGACCAGGAGCACCCCGTCGTCGCGGGCGTCGTCCGGAAGGGCGGCGGTCGTCGTCATGTGGTGCTGTTCTCCATGTGGTGGAAGGGAGTTGGGGTTGGCGGGTCAGGCGGCCTGGGCCAGGAGTTCCTCGTCCGTCTTCGCGGCGGGTTCGGAGCCCGGGTGCTCGTAGGAGTGCCGGTGGCCGTGGAGGCCGACCAGGCAGAGGGCCGTGGCGACGGTGGTCGCCACGGCGGTGGCGAACAGCAGCGCCCTCACGTCGGCCGCCGGAACGGCGAAGACCAGCAGGCCGGCCAGCGGCAGCGGGACCAGGACGAGCAGGACGCAGGTGGCCAGCGTCGCGGAGAAGCGTCGGGCGGGGATCAGCCGGGCGCGGGCGGTGCGCAGGGCGACGGTGGCCGCACCTTCGGCGGCCATCACGGTGGCCACCGCGGCGGTGTAGGTGGTCAGGGTCGGGGCGATCGCGGCGGCGCCGGCGGCGGTGCAGGCGACGACGGTAGAGGTCAGGATCACCGGGAACAGGCCGAAGCGGTCGATGGCGGGCTTCGCGGCCAGGGCGGCCAGCAGGGAGGCGCCGGCCGCGACACTCCACACCAGGCCGGTGGCGGCGGTGCTGCGGTGCAGGTCCTGGGCGACGGTGATCGGGGTGGACACCTGCAGGACACCGAGGACGAAGTTCGCCGCGGCGAGCGCGCCGATCAGCCAGGCGAGCGCGGGGGTGCGCACAAGGGTGTCGACTCCGCCCGCGAGCGCGTCGCGGGCGCGTTCGCGGCGGGCCTCGGCGACCAGGCGCAGGCGGGCACGCTGGGTGTGCATGACCAGGGCCATGGTGATGGTGACGGTCGACAGGACCGCGACGGTGGTCAGCAGGAGGGCCGGCCCGGCGAGCAGGAGCGCGCCGCCGAGCAGCGGACCGAGCAGTGCGGCGCTGCGGTCGATGGCGGTGCACCTGGACTGCACCCGGTGGATCTGGGTGCCGGCGCGTCGGCTCGCCTCGGCGCCGAGGGATTCGACCGCCAGGAAGCTGCCTTCGGCCAGCATGCCGGCGGCGACGCCGAAGGCGAGCACGGCCGCCACACCCAGCCCGAGGCTCATCCCCACCAGGGTGAGCAGGGCGGCGGCCCCCCGCGCCAGGCTGGTCGCCAGGACGGCGGTCTGCGGGCTGTGGCGCTCGACCATCGCCCCGCCGAGGACGACGGCCGACAACCTGGGCATCCACTCCAGCAGGAAGGCCAGCCCGGTCCACATCACCGAGTGGGTGAGGGTGAGGACCAGCAGCGGTACGGCGTAGGTGATCACCGATCCCGCCAGGGCGTCGGCGCCGCGCAGCACGTAGCAGCGCAGCAGCCAGTCCCGGTCGCTCTGCCGGGGACGGCGCGGGACACGGTGGGACGGCTCCGTGACCGCGGGCTGCATGATCGAGAGGGGCAAGAGAGCTCTCCGGCTTGGGCGTTGTACGGGACGGTGCAGCTGCTGCCCGCCCGTGCGGATCGGGCGGTCGCGGTGGAGGCGGTCAGCGGCGGTGGACACCGGGCGGGGCTGCGACGGCCGGTGCCGGTCCGGCCGGGGCTGCGCACTGTTGGCCGGCGGGCGTGGCGGACGGTGTGCTCGCGAGGGCGGCCTCGCGCCGCACCGCGGCGGTCGGGGCGCCGAGGACGACCGGTTGTCCGGCAGCGGGCAGAAGGCCGGGAGCGCGAGTCGGGCAGGTGACGCCGTACCCCTCGGCACGCAGTGCGTCCACGGCACGGGCCACGGCGGCCCTGCGCTGCGCCGACTCGGTGAAGGTGGCGGGCAGCCGGTACGAAGTGTGCTCCACCGAAAGGTTCTTGACGAAGCCGGCTGCCGGAGCAGCGCCTCCGCTCGCAGCAGCGTGGCCTCTGCCCTGCGCCAACCCGGGTCGATGCGGTCCAGGTACCCGTACACCCCGGCCAGCAGTCCCACCACGCTGCCGCCGTTCGCGGCGTGCGGGCCGTACGGTTCGCTGTCGTAGGCGACCTCGAACAGGTCCGGGTTGTCGGGGTGATCGCGGGTGACGAGCCAGCTGGAGAGCGATCCGGGCCGGTAGTCGCCGCAGTCCTCCGGCGGGGAGATCGTCAGGTGGCTGCCGTCAGCCAGCAGGACGTTGACGACGTAGTCGCTCGCCCCGTAGTCGACGACGCACTCCAGGCCGTGGCTCTCCAGCGGGTCGATGATGCCGCGGTAGCGCTGCGAGGGGTCGCCGGTCTCGTACGTCCGGGGTGTGAGCGGCCCCTTGACGTGGGCGTTCACGTCGTCACCGGTCTCGGTGATCAGGACGGTGACCTGGTCGGTGCGCACGGCGGGTCCTCCTGCTGCGGTCGGGCGCTGGCACGCCCGCCGACGAAGCGTCGATCGCGTCCGTCGGCGGGCGGATCACCAGAGTCCCGGCCGGCGGGCTCGCTGTAGCGAGCCGAACTTGTGCTATGCCACGCCGCCACATCCGCTGTGGCCGCTTGCCGCCGCACGGCAAGCCGTGATTCCCACCCCCGCGTGAAGGGGGCCAGCACCGAAGTGCTGGCCCCCTTCACGCATTTCCGGTGCCGGGCGAATCCCGCTCGGCACCATCCCAGAAGGAGAACTCGATGGACACCAGTCAGAACCTCCTGGCAGCGTTCGGCGCGGTCATGGTGGTGCTCGGCGTCGGCCATGTGCTGGCCGACCATGTGTTGGGCCAAACCGACCGGCAGGCGGCACGAAAGGCAGCCCCGAGCGACGAGGAGGTCGCCGCCGGCGTGAGTCCTCGCCGTGGCTGGGGAGCCTGCCTCTCGCACTGCCTGAGCTACCACCTGGTCCTCGTCGGCCTGTACGGTGCGATCAGGATCGCCGTGCCGCTTCCTGCGACCGCGCTCGGTTCGACAACGGCGCTGGCCTGGTCATTCGCCACGCACGCGATCTTGGATCGCCGGTGGCCCGTACGCTGGATCCTCCGCCGGCTCGGTTCACCGCAGTTCGCGGACCTTCGCTCGGCTGGCCTCAATGGCCTGTACTTGGCCGATCAGGCCCTCCACCGGACGGCGCTGATCATCTCGGCCGTGCTGCTTGTACGGCTCTGAGCACTCGACCGCGGTTCCGTCTGGGCGCCGCCGACCTGGAACGGCGCTCGCCGACCGTGCCTCCGGTTGCCTGGAACGGCGAAGGGAGGGTGCCGGCCCCTTCCTTGGCCCCTTTCACCTTCGGCAAGCATTGGTGCCGACCTGCCGGTCGGCGGATCTCAGGAGGCGGACCATGACGATCGACAACGACAGCGCGGGCGAAGCCAGCGGCTACGAACTGCTGGCGGGCGGAGTCTGGGTGGACGGCGAGGTGGTCCCGGCCGTGATCCGGATCCAACGGCCTGCCCCGCTCCCGTCCCAGCCCCCACTCCCCAACTTGGGCCGCTGCGCTGGGACGCGGGACTGCATCGGCGGCGAGTGCTACTGCGCCGAGCCGATGCTCTCCGACTTCATGTTCCCCGACGGAGACAGCCCGGACATCATCGACTTCCCGGACGGGGACAGCCCGGCCATCTACGACGGCTGGAGCGGCTTGGAGGAGGACTGGTAACGAGCCGCCGAGACTCCGGTCTCGACCGGCCAGCGGCGGGGTCCTCTCGTGCGGGTGCACGAGAGGACCCAGAAGGTCAGCTCCGGCCGGGCCGGCCCCGGCGCCGCGGTGCGGGCGCGGGGGCAGCAGGCCCTGCGGACTTGGGACGGGTGCCGGCCTTTCCGGGCTCGGCCGAGGGCGTGGCCGACAGCTTCGCGATCCGGCGAACGCGCCAGACCATGACGGCGGTGACGGACTCCGCGGTATCCAGTTCGCGGCGGTCCCGGGCTTGCTCGAGGAGCGCGGCCGGGTCGTGGCCGGCGGCCTCCGCTTCGGCGAGGGTGGCCGCGAGCGCGTCCCAGTCGGTTCCGCCGTGCTCGGCGGCCTGGGCCTCGGGCAGCTTGGCACGGATGACCGCGTCCTGGCGTTCGCGGACGGGCGACGGCAGGGAGCGGCCTTGTGCGGCCATGGCGGCCATCGGGCGGGCGGCCACCGTGGCGTACGCCGCACGGAGCTGTTCAGCTGCGGCGCTCGCGGCGGCAGCCTGCTGGGCATGCGAGCGAGCGGAGTGCCACCGGGCGGAGGCGATGGCCAGCAGAATCAGGGCCGACAGCAGCATGGCGACCGTACCGCCGTCCTCGCCGCGGTTCCCGGCGTAGCCGTCGCTGAGCAGCTGGCGGGCCGCCGTGCGGACGGCCCGGTTGTCAGCCCGCTCGGCGCGGACGTGGGAGCGGGATGCCCGTTCGAATGACCTTGCTGCCGCTAGGAGTTGGGCCCTGGTGTCGGCCGGAGCGCGCATGGCCAGGACGTCGATGATCTCGATGGCGCCGACCAGCTGCGCCGCCGCGTCTTCGTCGGGCCCGTCCTCGATCGTGCGGGTGGCGTCGTCGACCGCGTCGGCGGCCTCTCGGCGGGCACGGGCGGCCTTGGAGCCGGGCACCCGCGCCTTACCGGCGCCCGGGTCGCCTACCTGGGCCTCGCCCGGCAGGTCGGCCCCGACGGCGCCGCTGAGGCGCTTTCGGATGCGCGGAAGGGAGAGGTCCGGCGCGAGCTTGGAGCCGCTGAAAAAGATCGGCTCGTCTTGGGCGTTGCGGTCGTCCGGGTGGGCAACGGAGTAGCCGAGAACGTCGCCGGACGGGCCGACCTTGCGCCGCACCAACAGGCCAGCCGCTTCGAGGCGGCCGAGGAACTCGGCGACGTCGGCGGCGCCGGCGACGGCCTGGCGCACCCGGTCCATGAGCTGCAGACGCATGGGCTCCGGGCGGCCGAGGCGCTCCGCCTTGTGCCCTTCCGCACTGGTGGGCCGTTTGGCTGCCGTCTTGTCTCCCGGATTGAGCTGGCGCAGGCCGAGTTCCTTCTCGATCTCTCGGCATTCGTCCTGCGCGCGCTGGGCGTCGTTGTGGAGGCGGGCGCCGCGCAGGTCGCCACGCACGATGGTGGCCATGATGTGGATGTGGCGGGGGTCGTGGCGTACCGCGATCCACCGGCAGCCGTCCGGGTCGCCGGGTTCGGCGATGCCGGCGGCTGCGACGACGCGGCGGGCCACTTCGCCCCACTCCTCGTCGGTCAGGAGCCGCTCGTCCGGGTCCAGGCTCACCGGGCAGTGCCAGACGTGGTTCTTCAGACGCCGCCGGCCGCGCTGGTTGACCCGCAAGTCGAGGGCCTGCTCCAACTGCTTGAGGGTGGCGTTCGGGTCGCGGCCCGGGTCCGGCGCGAAGCCATCCCAACTCGCCACCAGGTGGGGGTCGAAGTGCTCGTCGCGCCGACCGGGGCCGTAGAGGTAGGCCAACAACCCGTAGGTCTTGTTGCCGCGGCTGACGTCAGGGACCAAGCGGCCCGCCGTTCACCAGTTGGGCAGCGGTGTCGTCGACTACGGCCACGGCCTTGCGGACGGCACCGAGGGTGAGGGCCAGCTCTGCCGGCTGAACGTAGCCCGCGGCGTGGAGCCCGAAGGTGAGCTGGTTGAGGTTGTTGCCGACGCGGGCGAGCTGTGCTCGGCTGGCGACGAGTTCGTCGACTGCACGATCGAGGCGGTCTTGCGGATCGGTAGCGGTGCTGTAACCACGGGCGGCGCTGATGGCGCTGGTCGCAATGAAACGACCAACGGTCACGGCGCGCACACTGGCAGCGGCAGCGATCTCGGCTTCTTCGTCTTCGTTGAGACGCACAGTCAGCTTGCGAGTGCGGCTCTGGGGATGGCGGTGGCGGCGGCGCGGTCGACGGGCGGGGCGCGCTTCACTGGTCGGTGCGGCGGCGGACGGCTCGGCGGCGGCGCTCGGCGTCTCGATCTTCTTCTCCTCCTTCTCCTGCCGGCACCCCCTGGTGCCGGTGACCGAGGACGAGTCGAGCGCCCCCGCTCGGCTCGTCCTCGGTCCTCCCTCGCCCCCACCGGGGGCGAGGGCAAGTGCCAAAGTCGGGCGTAAGCCCGGCTTTGGCGATAGCTTGCTGCGCCGTAGGGGCCGAGCCGTCAGCCACATAACTGCGGTCACGGTCAAGGCACTTGGCGCGCTCAGGCGGCAGTGGCCTCCAGCTCGAGCTTCGCGTCCAGGAGCACGCCGAGCCCGTAGTCCATGGCCTCGACCGGGCTCTCCAGGACAACCTTCGGACCGCCGACGGTCCGGCGGACCAGCCAGCTGCCGTCGTTGGCGGCCTTGGCGGATCGGACGAGCCGCTGCTCCAGGAGGAGCTGCATCAGGGCGTCCGGGGTGGTGGTCTTCGACTTGGTGCTCATGAGCGCTTCCTTGGAATGGAGTTGGGCGTGGGAGTGGGCCGCTGGGCGGCGAAGGGCGGAGAGTGCGGGGTGCCGGTCGCGGGTTTCGGCGGAGGTTTGGTGTTGGTGTCGTCGATCATCTGCAGCAGCTTCCCCATGCGCTCGTTGCTGATCGAGTAGCCCTGCTCCCGGAGGCCGTCCGCGACGACGTCCCGGTTAACCCGGCCGGCCTTCGCGGCGGCCTCCCTGGCGACCGGCACCAGCTCCTCCAGCTGAACCCGCTTTCGTCCGGTCGAGGAGACCGGACCGGACGGACCCGCCGAGGGCACCGGACCGGACGGACCCGCCGAGGAGACCGGACCGGACGAGCCCGCCGAGGGCACCGGACCGGACGGACCCGCCGAGGAGACCGGACCGGACGAGCCCGCCGAGGGCACCGGACCGGACGGACCCGCCGAGGAGACCGGAC
>NZ_JBITFB010000011.1:220133-241836 GCF_044455625.1 Kitasatospora sp. NPDC051164
CGGACCGGACGGACCCGCTTGGTCTCCACTGACCAGCCGAAGGCGCGGCTGCTCGGTGAGGGTCTGGCCGTGGTCGAGTTCCGGGCTGTCCGAGCGGCTTCGGCGGAATCGGGTTCGCCACCAGGAGCGGACCGTGCTCGGTGTGGTGGAGTCGGTCCGCTCGGTTCGAGCCGTGACCGTCTCCTCCTCGACGACCTGGGCGTCGTCCGGTTCGCTGTGCAGAGCAGTGGAGGCGGCATGGCGCGACATGACGATGTAGAGGTGGGTGGCGCCGCCGAGCACCAGCGGGGCGATGGTGCTGAGCGCGCCGACGGCCGTGTTGTTCAGGTGGAGGCCCTGGTCGGGCGCAATCTGCTGGTTGAGGCGGACGGCGTGGGTCCAGTTGGCCCAGACGCTGGTGGCCGTGGCGCTGCCGAACACCGACCAGGTGTAGGCGCGGGCGCGCCACGGCGCCTCCTTCAGCACGACCAACGCCCGTACTCCGTAGGCGATGAAACCGTCGACCGCCAGCGGGAACAAGTACGAGAGCTCGGGGCGGACGTGCATGGCGACGGCCATCTGCTGAAGAGCGTCGTAGCTCAGGGTGCCGCCGACCGCGCCCATCACGCCGATCGCGGCCTTGTCCCATCCGGACATGCGGTTCGGCGTACGGCCAGGCTCGTTCATGCCGCCACCGCCGCTAGATCGGGGTTGAACTCGGCGGCGATGCGCTGCTCTCGACGCAGCAGGAAGGGCTGCTTCTCCAGCTGCGCGCGGGCTTCGCGCAGTCGGGTGAGTGCCCTGGTGCGGCCGATGCCGAGCACGGGTGCCCAGATTTGCGGGTCGAGGCCGAGGATGGCGGCCACGACGGAGACGCTGTTGCGCTCCTCGCGGGAGAGGCCAACAGGGCGGCCGTTCAGTGCGGCGACGACCCGGTCCTCTTCCCATCGGCCGTTGGCGTTGAGTTTGTGCAGGACGAGTCGCTCGCCCTCCGTGATGCCGCCGCGGATGCCACAGCGGTCGTTGGTCTCCAGTGCCTCGGTGAGGCACTCGTCGCTGACGCGGCAGCTTGCGCAAATCGCCTTGGCGGCTTGGGTCTTCGCGGTCTCGTCGGGCGTGGGGTAGAAGCGATCGGGCTGCGCATCGCCGGCGCAGGCGGCGCGCCGTACCCATGTGTGGTCGCGTCGGTGGTTGGTGATGGAGGCGATGGTGCTGGACACGGGGGTGGTTCTCCGGGTGGGTCCGCTGCCGCAGGGGCGCGGAAGTGCGGGGCGGGCGGCGGCGCAGCCGAGGTCGAGTGGGTTGGTCGCGCTGGTGCCGGCCGTTCGGTGACTAGCCGGGTCGCTGGCCGGAGAGACGGGGGGCCGTCTCTCTGGCCAGGGTTCTGATCCGCTGGTCGACGGCCGGGCTCGTCCGCGAGTCGGCCGGCGCGCTGGGGCGGCTGGCCTGCAGCTGCGCGAGAGCGCGCAGGTATCGGGGCGAGGCGTCCGCGCGGGCCTTGGTCTTGGCGACCTGGGCGGCTCCGCTGTACGTGGCAGCGCGGTGGGGTTCCTCGGTGGAGCGGCCGGCGGGGCACTTGCTCGCCTCGGCGCGGGTTCGGCGCAGGACGGGGCGGGCGAGGTCGACGCCGCTGTTCTCGTTGTGGCTCATCAGGCGGTTCCTGCTTTCAGGTGGCTGCTGGTGGTGCGAAGGCGCAGGACGCGCTCGACGAGGTCGTGCCCGTAGATCTGCTCGGCCTGGTCCCGGCCGGCCAGGGCCAGGGCGGAGGTGACGAGTTCGGGTCTTCCGGTGAGGTACTGGCGCCATGCCGTGGTGCGGACCTCGCGCTGCTCGTCGCTGGTCGGCACCTCGTCGAGGACCACCAGCGGCTCGCGGCGGGTCGCTCTCGTCCAGGCGTCCTGGACCAGGCGCTGAACGGCGGAGCTGCGCGGGGCCTGCCAGGTGCCCTGCCATTCGGCGTGGCGCTCCTTGGCCGCCTGCGGGCTGTCTCGCCACCAGGCGACGATCGCCGCGCGCTTGGCCGCGGTGTCGTAGAGCAGTTCGGCTCCGGCCAGGCGGGCGGTCAGGAAGCCGACCGGGCGGTGGACGCGGCGGGCGGGCGCCCGCTGGGCCAGAACCGCGATGACCTCGTGGGCGGTCCAGCCGGCGTCCGCGAGGTGGCGAACGGCCCAGGCGATCCGGGCAACCGGGCTGCCGCTGAGCCACGGGACCTGCCGGACGAGTTCGAGGGCCAGCTGGTGGCGCCGTCCGACCGCGTTCAGCTTCCGCCGGATCCGCTTCTCCGGTCGAGCCTGCTGGTCTTTCCCGTGTCCGAGGTCGCCCTCAGAGGGCTTGTTGGTAGGTGCTGCAGGAGAAGAAGTAACAGCACCTGCCCCCATTGGGGTGCAACGGGAGGATTTCGCAGAGGAGTTGATGCCGGCCTTCCGGGCGCCTCGTCGCTTGGAGCGGCGCACGGTCCGCGCGGCCTTCTTGCCGAGCCGAGCGAGGGCGTGGCGGCTCTCGTCGGAGACGACGCCGACGACGGTGCGGATGAACGTCTGGGACGCGGCGGTCCGCAAACCGATGGTTTCGTCGAACGCCGCGGGGATGGTGCGGACGAACTCGCTTGCCCTGGCGGCGGCCTGGCGTATGCGGGTGCCCTTGAGGGTGTAGGTGAGCAGTCCGGACTCTCTCAAGATCGACAGGTGGTACTGCACGGTGCGCTCGGACACCTTGAGCACCCGGACGAGGTAGTCGACACCCGGTCTGCACGGGGTGAGCTGGGCGAGCAGCTCGGCGATGCGGACCGTAGTGCTGCCGAAGCGGGGGCCGTGGGTGCGGGCCGGGGTATGGGCCTGGGCGTCGCACACCCAGTGGACGGCTTGCAGCCAGGTGTACGGGTCCGGTGCGATGCGTCCGGAGGTGGTCGATATCCACTGAGCGGGGTCGGGCACGAGCAGGCCGGAGCCGCCCGTCGCCTTCTGCTCCTCCTGCGCTTCGGAGGCGCGGACGGGCAAGGTGGGGCTGGGCACGGAAGTCCTGGTTTCGCTGGGCACGGCGGCTTGGCGCCACGAGCTGTCGCAGTTCGGGGCACCGCGCCGGCGGATTCGGGCGGTTGTACGCGCAGGGGAGCAGCGGCCTCGTGTGGGTCGAGGCAGGACGGATCACCGGTGCTCGCCGGGGTCGGCGGGGCCGGGGTGGTCAGGCTGCTGGGTTGTGCCCTGGGTCAGGCCGCCATGGCGGAGGGCTCGGCCGCGGTCACGGTGGTCAGCCGCCCGGTGGCGAGGTCCAGCTCGTGGGCGAGGCGCGAGTCAAGGCCGGGGAAGTGCTGGACGATCCAGCGGGCCGCCATCTGCCGCTCGGGGAGCGACTGGGGCACGGGCCACCGGTGGACGTCGAAGGCACTGGCCGTGCGGGGGAATCCGTGCGATCCGCGGTCCAGCCGGACGATCGCAGAGTCCGGCGCGAGGAGGCCGGCGAGGGCCTCGACGAAGGAGGACGGGGCGGTGGCGATCTCGATGCCAGCGGGCCGGGTCGACACCGCGGTTGTACCCGAGAAGGAGGACATGGGAGACTCCTGAGCTGGAGACGCCCGGCTGCGTGGTCAGATACGAAGGCCGGTCATCTTCGGACGTGATCGACGTCCTCGTGGTACGAGGAGCCCGGGAGCGCCAACTCCCGGGCCCTCGACGAGGGCGGCCGAGGCGGCCCGCTCAGCGGGCCAGTGGGCCGGCCAGCTCCCCGGAACAGCGCGCCGAACAGCGCGCCGCCGAGGATCGGACACTTTATTGCCCCTTCGACGTGATCAACGTACACCAAAATGCCCCGCTCGTGGGCACTAGATTGCCCCCTAGAAGTGCGTGCGAGCACGATCAGGCACTAAAGTGTCCCCGTGGGACGATCCGACACGGGAGGAGTGGCGATGGTCGAGCACATCGACGCCGATGCGGGGGTGGCGCGCATCGCAGCGCGGCTGGGCTATCTCTTCGAGCACCGGCACCCAGAGGGGCGCGGCCCGTACACGATCGCCGAGGTCGTGGCCGGCACCGGCATCAGCGAGTCCTCCATCAAGCAGCTGAGGCGCGGGGCCAAGGCGAACCCGACGATCAACACCCTCACCGCGATCTCGAGCTTCTTCGACGCACCGCCGACGATCTGGGTCGTCCCCGACGACGAGGTGGAGACGGTGCTCGCCCGGCGCGACCTGACGACCGCCATGCGGGACTCCGGCGTCCAGTCGATCGCGCTGCGCAGCCAGGGCCTCAACGCGAGGAACATGGCGCGCATCACGGACATGATCGACATGGCGAGAGAGTCCCAAGGGCTCCCCCCGATCCCCCCCGCGTAACCCCCGAAGCGCGAAGTTCACGCTCCATTTATTTTTCAACTTCATCTATGCGCGTAGACGGGTAAGCGCTTCCCGCTCGGAGCCACCCCAATGCCCCACCCGCCCTGGCGGCAACTGGCAAGACACTCAGCGCGCTTGGCCCCACGGGGCGGCCATGCCCCCGAGGCCCCCATCGACAGCGCGCTCGCCGTTGCGATACGTCGACTTCGGAGTCCTGCAACCGGCCGACGCGAGGCACCGGGGCCCGGCACCGGCCGGCGTCGGCTTCAGTCACGCACCTGCCGATGCTGCGATCGTTCTGGCCGGCAGCATCGGCAGGCCGAGGTGGTCGGAGTCCCTACGGCTTCGGTCGAGTCGAAGAACGCTTCAGGAGCCGTGGAACGAGATGATGAGGCGGAGCTTCGTGTTGCGCAGGGGGGCGAACGCCATGATTCGACAGGGCACCTTGTCGTCGCCGCCGTGGGGCATCCGCATGTACCTGACGTCGCCGTCCGGGTGGACGTAGTAGTCGTGGCGGTCCCAGAGCTCCTGCGCCTCGGGGCAGCCCTCCATGATGTCCCGCACGAGCTCCTTCAGTTGGACGTTGTCCGGGTGCTGCGCCGCTGCGGTTCGGATCTGCGCCAGAAAAGGAACGGCCCAGCCCTCCTTCCAGTCGACCAGCTGCTCGCGGGCCTCGGGGTAGAGGAAGCTCCACCTCATGATGTTGCCGCTGTACACCCACGGATACATCGCCCGGTCGGGACTGTTGTGGGCGACGACGTTCCAGGCGACGTCGGAGATGTAGGCGGGATTCGGCAATTGCTTCGCGAGAAGGCGCTCCATGTCTCTGTCCATCGCCGCCTTCGCGTCCGGCTCCGCGCCGCGCTCGGTGGGTCCGCGCCCGATCGCCCGGTGGAACAGCGCAAGCTTCTCGGCGTCGTTCAGGCGCAGCGTGTAAGCGAGTCGGTCCAGGAAGTCCTCGGAAAAGCTGGCTTCCTCGCCGTTTTCGAGTTTGCTGTACCAGCGGGCGCTGACCCCGATATAGCGGGCGATTTCGCTTTTCGAGACTTCGGTGGTGCGGCGAGCGGAGCCAGTGGTCTTCACCAGACCCGGGATTGCGTTGGCATCCAGGCGCAGGCGCCAGCGTTCCACCATGCCGGCCAACGTCTCATCGCGGGCTGACAGGCGTTCATGGTCGGTCTTCATAACCGTCGAGTCTAGGCAGCAGCTAACGCTCGGGCTTACCAGGAGGCTGTGGCGAACACCACACCAATGGTGAAGTCCAAGCGATGTAACGAATCGATTTCAGTGCTCGTTTTCGGATGATGACCCGTCAGTAAAAGATGATCATGTGGCCCGATTTCGACAGGGCGTCAGATTCCAGCATCTACGGGCCCTGGGGTCAATTGATTACCTTCCGTTAACCCGACTTGGTGGTAACGCAGCGGAGTCGATGCGCGTAGCACGAACTCCTGATTCCGGAACTCGCAGTTCCGGAAGTGCCAGTTCCGGAACTGCGAGTTCCGACCATGGTGAGGCAGGGTGGACCTACCGGCCGCCGCGAGGTCGCGCCGCCCCCTCACCCCCCACGTTTGGAGCAGACCCATGTCTCGATCCGCCCTCGTAGTCGGCGGCAACCGCGGTATCGGCCTGGCCGTAGCGCGACAGCTCCGTGAGCAGGGCCACCGGGTCGCCGTGACCTCCCGCAGCGGCGACTGCCCGGAGGACGGGCTCCTCGCGGTGCCGTGCAACGTCACGAGCCCCGAGTCGGTCGACGCGGCGCTCTCTGCGGTGGAGGCGGCCCACGGACCGATCGAGATCGTCGTGATCAACGCGGGCATCACCCGCGACACCCTGCTCCTCCGTATGAGTGAGGAGGACTTCGACGCGACGCTCCAGACCAACTTGGCCGGCGCATACCGGGTCGCCAAGCGGGCCGTGAAGGGCATGCTGCGCGGCCGGTTCGGCCGCCTGGTGTTCATCTCCTCCGCAGGTGCGATGACGGGGGAGGCTGGCCAGGCCAACTACGCCGCGTCCAAGGCCGGCCTGATTGGCTTCGCCCGCTCCCTCGCCCGCGAGCTGGCCTCGCGCGGCATCACCAGCAACGTGATCTCCCCCGGCCTGACCGAGACCGACATGACCGCCGTCCTGACGGACTCCCAGCGCGAGTCCCTGCTCCAGCGCGTGCCCATGGGCCGTATGGCCCAGCCGGACGAGGTCGCGGCTGCTGTCGCCTTCGTGACCTCCGACGCCGCCTCCTACATCACCGGTGCGGTCATCCCGGTCGACGGCGGCGTCGGCATGGGGCACTGACCCCGGTTGAACCCGGCCCTGGGCGCGCGAGGGGACGCCCAGGGCCCACCCAAGACCAGCGGAATCCTTGATCATCCCTGGGAGGTGCCGTGCATGCGCGCTCGCTCCGGACTGCCTGCGAAAAGCGGCTCGGGCGCCTCGCTCTACCTCACCGGTTCAGTGAGAGTGACCTGATTGGCGCAGTCGCCTCATTGGTCGGACGGACAATCGAATGCGAACCCGTCGACATGAGGGGCGCATTCTCATGTGGACTGCGTAAGAGATATGCCGACCGTGAGGTCATCTACTACGAGAAAAACGCCTCGGCACTACACCGACGGCAGATTATCGCCCATGAGCTCTCCCATATCCTCTGGGAGCACAAAGGCGAGATCGACCTCGCCGACCTAATGTCGGACGAAGAACTCGCCGACCTGATGGACTGGAGCGTCCTCGGAGTTTCCGCCCGCACGTCGTACGAAACCGACGCGGAGATCGAGGCGGAAATGATGGCCACTCTCATACTTCAGCGCATGTACCGCGGGACCGTGCTGCCCGCCGCTCGCCCCAGCGTCGCCGATGAGCGCTGGGACGCGATCTTCTCCTGACCCTCAAGGAAACGTCGTGATCAACGTCATTTTCGGCGGCATGCCTCTTGTACTTCTCGCCGCCTCGCTCTACTGGGCTTTCCGGCGGCGCCCGGGTCAGCGGCCAGCAGGCACCTGGTCCCTGTCCGCCCTTCTGGCCTGCTTCGCGCTCGCCTTCAGCGCCTACCAGCCGACGCTGCGGGCGGTGGAGGACGCCATCGCCCCAGACCTCTCCCGGCTGGTCAGCAACAGCGCGACCCTGTCCGCGGGAGCCGCCGTCTCCGCCGTGCTCCTCTACCTCAACTTCGACGCGCCCGAGGCCCGCCGGCGGATCCGCTGGCGACTGCGGCTCCTGGCCGTGGCCGTCGCCACCATGGCCACGGCCTTCGCGATCACGCCCGGCGAGCTGATGTGGAGCAGCGTCGAGACGAACGGTGGCCCGGCCGAAGGCCCGACGTCCCTTCACATCTACGCCTTGGCGTACATCGCCTACCTCTCGTACGCCGTCGTCGACTGCCTCACCCAGACCTGGACCAGGTCTCGCACAGCAACGCGGACCACCCAGCGGCTCGGCCTGCGCACGACCGCCGCCGGCTGTGCCGTCGCCCTGGTCTACGCCACCTACAAGACCGTCAACGCCGGGGCGGCGCTGTTCGGGTGGAACGCCTTCCCCGGCGGCCCCCGCTGCTCATCACCCGTCACCCCGGTCAGCTGCGCGTTCAGCGTGACCACGCCGGCCGTCAGCGTGCTGCTCATCACGATCGGGCTGACCCTGCCGGCCATCGTCTGGCCGGTGACGCAGCTCCTCCGGCGCCGGTGGGAGCGTCAGTCCGTCTCGGACCTCGCCCCGCTGTGGAACGACTTGACCCAGGTCTGCCCCAGCGTCGTCTTCCGAACGATCGGTGGTGAGACCGAGACCGACCTCGTTCTCCACCGCAGAGTCGTGGAGGTCTGCGACGGGATCCTCACCCTGGACGAGCACCGCTCGCGCACGGTCCAGCAGGCAGCAGCGGCAGCCGTCGCCGCCACTCGGCACGCCGGGACCGACCGCGGAGCCGCGATCGTCGAGGCGGCCATCGTCGCCGGAGCGATCCGGGCCGCCCGCGCAGGTGCCCCTGCCCAGGACGACCCTGCCCCGCAGGCGGCCGGGGGCGACGCCCGCGAGGGAGACCTGCGTGCCGAAGCACTGTGGCTACGCTCGGTCTCCCGGCAGTACGCGACCAACGCCATCGTCCACCGCGCCTCCGACCACCAGTTCCCGGCGCTCACCGCGGCCTAGGAAGGACAGGCGACATGCCCTCCCCGTTCTCAGACCCGGAGTTCTACCGGAACCGCTATCCGACCTACGCGGCACTGCGCAGCCGATCCCCGATCCTCCCGGTCCCCCTGGGCGGAAGTACGGGGCCGGCGGTTGCCGTCACAGGCTACGAGCAGGCGCGCCAGGCGCTCGCCGCCGACCTCTCCAAGGACACCGCGGCCTACTTCGCCGAGCGTCCGTCCGGTCGCTCGCTCCACCCTGCGGTCGCCCACACCATGCTGCACACCGACCCACCCGCGCACACCCGCCTTCGCCGACTGGTCGTCCGGGCCTTCACCCCCTCCACCGTCGACAACCTCCGCCCCGGCATCCGTCACGTGGCTGAGCAGCTGACTGAACAGTGGGAGCCGGGCAGCGAGGTCGACCTGATCGCGGATCTCGCCGGCCCCCTCCCGGTCACCGTGATCTGCCAGCTCCTCGGCGTACCGCCGGAGAACTGGGACATGGTCAGCGCCCTGTCCACCGACTTGTTCGCCACCGGCGACAACACCAGGATCGACGCGGCCTCCCACGGCCTCGCCGACTACATGACTCAGTTGATCGCTGCCAAGCGCTCCCGGCCGGACCAGGCGCTGCTCTCCAGCCTGATCGCCGTCCGCGACGCCGACGGCGACCGCCTCAGCGAGGAGGAACTGGTCTCCCTCGGCCTGCTGCTCCTGATCGCCGGCCACGAGACCACCACGGCAGCGATCGGCAACGCCGTCCTCGCCCTGCTCCAGCACACGGCTGAGCTGGAGGACCTGCGGGCCCACCCGCACCAAATCCCCACAGCGGTGGACGAACTCCTGCGCTACGACGCCCCGGTGAGCATCGCCACGTGGCGCCACGCCGCTCACACGGTGCAGCTGGGCGACGTCGAACTCTCCGCCGGCACCCCGGTCCTGGTGTCCCCCGGAGCCGCCAACCGCGACCCCGGGCGATTCGCCGATCCGGACCGGCTCGATCTCCACCGCCCGAACGCCGCCAGCCACCTCTCGTTCGGCCACGGCATCCACCGCTGCCTCGGCGCACCGCTCGCCCACGCGGAACTCGAGACCGCACTGCGCCTCCTGCTCGAACGCTTCCCCGGTATGCGGCTGGCTGTCCCAGCCGAGCAGTTGCAGTGGCGCCGCTCCCGCCTCGTCCGGGGTCTGGAGTCGTTGCCCGTCCGGCTGTAGGCGCAGTCGGTGTTGCCGGGGCTCCGTACCCGGCAACACCGCCGCCTCCAGTAGCCGCCGGGTCATGCCCGACGACGGCTCACACGCCCCCAGCACCCGCCGAACAGCCGCCCCACGGCCGCAGGGCGGCCTGGGCTGCCAGCCCGCCTCACACGGCTGAACCGGCCATCGCTGCACGGACCTTGGCCCTCCCTCGCGCCGTCACCTCGGCGCCGTGCACCTCGCCGACAGGACGGGGTTCCGCCCCCTGGCACCGTCGGCACAGCCCCGGCTGCGGCAGCGGATCACGGCACTCCGCACATTCCGCGCCCTGCCGCGCGACCGCTGCCGGGCGCTCCGCCGGCATCTTCCTTTCCAGACGCGACCGCACCACCGCCTGCGGCGAGTAGACGACCTCCGGCAGCCCGGACAGCAGCGCCGTGCGCAGCTGGTCCTCCGAGCCGCCCCGCTCCAGCCACTCCCTGACCAGCGGTGCCAGCGCCGCCGCCTCCGCCGCACCGAGCGGCAGACGCCGCTCCGGTCTGACCGCGCGCATCAGCGCGTTCACCGCCGCGAGGCGCGACTCGTCCAGCTCCGCCGCCGGTTCCACGGTCCGGGCACGGACCAGAGCAGGAGCGGGTTCCTCCGGCCCGCCCTCGTTCCCCGCGGCGCCGCCCTTGTCGACCGGATCCAGCTCTGGGAGGGAGGGTACTTTCACCAGGTCCTTTGGAAGGGCGTCACGTCCAGCGGTGTCCGGCTCACCGGAGCCCGGCGCAGTGGCACCGGGTAGCAGCCCCGCCTGCGGGCGGTCGAAGACATGCGCCTCCGACCGCACCCGACCGCTCGGCAGCCGGACCACCTCCACCCGGTAGTACCCCCACACACGCAGCTCGTCCAGCGCCGCCGCCAACGCCTTACGGCCCTGGGGGCTCGAGTCCGCCATCTGCCGGCAGGTCTCGCGCCAGTCGTCCGGGCGGGACAAGAGGTCCACCAGCAGCCCCCTGGCGGTGTAGGTCATCGCGCGGTTCTGCGCCAACTCATTCGGGACGATCAGGAAGTTCGACGAGTGCGGGCTGCGGTGGATACGCAGGGAGATCCTCCTCAAGCCTCGGCCGGGCCGATCCCGACCGGGGGACGACGGACCATAGCGAGCAACTCGCCACAAGGGAACCGCAAACAGAGTGACGCTGATCACCGTCTCAGGCCCGGCGTGCGCCTGCCGCTCGCGAGCTGGCCACCTTCAGCCGCAGGCTCGCGGCCCCTGCCCTCCGGTCGCGCCCGGGCCAGGAGCGGTGATCGCCGCTCAGATGTAGTCGACGAAGTCGCCCTCAATATGCTCGATGTAAGCCGTTGAGCCGGACCGCGCCACACGGGAGACTTCTCGGAGCAGGTCCATGCTGTGGGGGTTGAGGACGTCACCCCATTGCTCGACCGGGCGAGCATCCCATTTGCTGTGCTCGTCGGGGTCGAGCTGGATCGTCGCGAGCTGCTCGGGGCTGAGAGCTCCACCATCGAAGATCAGTCCGAACTTGTTCGCGGGCCAGGTGACTTCTGGCGAAAGGAAGTGGACGGCGAGCAGCAGTCCGCACACCAGCGTGAGGCCGGTGTCCTGCTCGGTCTCGCGGATTGCAGTTCGGCGCGGCGTCTCCCGGGGCATCTGTCCGCCGGGGAACTGCCAGATCTGCCTCTTTCCGGGCTTGTACACGGAGGAGTTGAGCAGCACCGGCTGCCCGTGCTGGTCGGTGATGTAGAGGGAGGCGTACGCGGGCACCCGGGGAGAGCGGCGATGAACTGCTCGGGCGGGAGCCAGGTGCCGCGCTCCGAGTCGGGTTCGGGCAGGGAGCTGGTCACCGATTCTTCCAGTCGGTCGGGGTGTTGAGGACGTCGGCAGCCCACTGGTAGTGGCCGGTTTCGCGGATGTGCTTGTCCTGCTCGGGGTAGAGGTCGCAGGAGAGCAGGGCGACCAGGTGCAGGTAGTCGGCGAGGTCGTCGCGCCGGTCGACAGGGAGGATCTCGGCGGCGGCCAGCAGGCGGTTGCGGACGGCGACGCGGTCTTCGTCGTACATCCGGTAGTAGGCGCAGGCCCCGGCGAGGTCGTAGAGCGGGTCGCCGAGCAGGGTGAAGGTGCCGAAGTCGATGACGGCGCTGACCTTGCCGTCTGCGACGAGGATGTTGTCGAGGTAGAGGTCGCCATGGATGACGCCTTCGGGGCCGGTGTAGGTGCGGTCGAGCCGCTTGGTGAGCTGGTCGGTGATGCTGTCGACGGCGGGGACGTCGAGGCGCAGGTCGGCCAACCCCTTGGGGAGCTTCTGCTCCAGGAGACGGCGCAGGAAGGCGGTCCAGTCCTCGCCCTGGTGGGCCGGGTCGGGGTCGAGGAGCATGCGCCGGTCGAGCGGGGTGGTCAAGCGCAGGCCGGTGAAGTCGCGGACGGCGGCCAGGTAGGTGTCTTCGGCGGCCGGGTCGGTGAGGTCGAGCGCGTCGCCCATCGGGGTGCCGGGCAGGCGGCTCTCGGTGACGGCCAGCAGGGTGCCGTGCTGCTCGATGCTCTGGATCTCGGGCAGGGCGAAGGGGACGCTGGTGCGGTCGAAGCGCCGGTAGAGGTCGGCAATGGTCTCCAGCGCCTGGCGCTGGCCGGGGTCGGCGTAGACCTTGAGGACCTGGTCGTGGCCGAGGGCGTAGACGCGGGCCTCCGTGCCCGCGGCGATCAGGTCGTCGGAGGTGAGTCCGCAGGCGGCGAGGAACTGGTGCTCGGCGTCGGCGGTGATGCTGCTGGCGTCTCGGCGGGTGATCACGGGTTCGCGCTCCGGGCGACGGCGGTGACGACAGTGCGGTTCTCGGGCCGGACGGGTCCGCCGGTGAAGTCCCCGGCGAAGGAAACGACTGCGAATCCGGTCTGGTGCAGGGCGTCTTCGAGTTCAGGTCAGGAGTACAAGCGGGTGCGGCACGCGACGCCAACCCGACCCCGAGACCGTTCGCCGTACCTCGCGGGTCATCGCTGCCAGGACGGTCGCCCTCGCTCGCCCGCGCCAGCGTCACGCGCGCTGAGCCGCCGGCGGGCTGTCTCAGCCAGGCCCTCCGGGGGGGTCACCGCGGTACAGCACGTGCCAGTGCATGTGCTTCGACTCCTGGTACGCGCCCTCGTTCGTCACGACGCACGCCGCGCCGTACTCCTCCCGCACCTTCGCCGCGACCTTCCGGACGACCCGGAGAACGTCCGCGAGCACCTCTTCGGTGCCGTCGCCGAGGTCGACCAGCGACGGGATGTGCCGCTTCGGGACGACCACGATGTGCACCGGATAGCTCGGCCTGGTGTGCTCGAACGCGAGCACCGTGTCGGTTTCCTCCACCACCTTCACCGGCGTGCGGCGGTTCAGCGCCTCGTCGCAGTAGAAGTCCGAACCCGTTGTCGGCGCGGCCGGAGTCGTCACAGTGCACCTGCCCCTATGGCTCTGCGGCGGCAGCCCGGGCAGGGAAGTGCCGGAAGTCACCGCAGTCGTTGAAGTTGACCACCAGCGGTCCAGGCTACCGCGCATTCTGACGTGCACTCACTTCTTTCGAATGCCATGACAATCGGACCAATCCGACATATGAGCCTGCGAAAAACTACCATCACGTGGGGGACCAGCCCGGCTACCGGCAGCTGAGCAGTCTTGCCGACGTTGTCCGGCCCGTTCAGGCTCAGGGCCGACGGCACCGTCGTGAGGCTCACCACTCGCTCACCGCTCGGATCGCATCGATGTTGGCGGTGATGAAGTCCGCCAGTTGCGGCGGCATGAGCTGGATCCCACGCAGGGCCTCCGCTGTGAACGGCACCCGGACGACCTCGTAGCCGCCGCGCTCGGGCTTGGCGAACTCGGTGCCGGTGCGCGCCTGGATATCCATCTCCTTCAGCCGGGCGACGAAGATGTGCTGAACCCCCAGGCCCTCCTCCAGCTCGTCGGTGATCAGGTGGACGAGCCACGGCGTATGGAGCGCCCCACCCAGCTCCTCGAGCACCTCCCGGTGCAGCGCCGCCTCCACGCTGGCGTCGTCGGGCTCGACGCCCCCGCCGACCGTCACCCAATACGGTTCGCGGCCGGGCTTGGTCCGCAGAATCAGCACCAGCTCCTCTCCGTCGAGAAGGATCGCCCGGGCGTTGCGCCTCACGATCTGGGTCATGCCAGTGGACTCCTCATGGTTGCGACCCGGACGGCGAACTCCGCCGAGAGATCAGCATGACGCCTGACGTACGACATGACATTGAACGATCGCTGCACCGCCGCCGTAGCGCCGCAATGGTTGGGGCCTCGCCGATGGCATCGGCCGGCTGGAACGAACCTCTTGCATCAGGGCGCCGGGGGCGGGCACTTCGGTACTGGCGGCGCTCGGCATCCACTACCTGCAATGTGACAAGTCACTTGGGACGAAGGTCGAGCGTGTACCGCAGCTCGGAAACGGTGAAGCCCCTGATGGTTTCTTCGCGGGCGACGCCGTCGGTACACCAGCCGTGCCGTTCGTAGAACCTACGGGCGCGGGCATTGCCAGTGAGCACCCACAGAGTCGCCTTGTCGAACCCTCGGCGGTGCAGGGCGTCGTGAGCTGCTCGGACAAGGTTGGATGCCAGGCCGCTTCCCCATTGTTGCGGTGCCACGTTCAGCGCCCAGAGCTCTCCCGCCCCGTCCGCGTCCGCGTCGCGTCCAGGACCGACGTGTGCGAAGCCCCGTGGAGTTCCGCACACCTCAGCGACCAAGATGTTCTCTCTCGGGTCACGTTCCCTGCTCAGGGTCAGTTGCCACATTGCCCTACGACGCTCCAGGGTCGTCGCGTCGAGCAGACCCTGTGGCATGAGGCCGGCGTACCCGACAAGCCAAGCATCAAGGTGCACCTGGGCCAGCGCTGGACCGTCGTCGGCGACTGCTTCTCGGATCAGCATGTTGAAGTCCTTCCCCCTGGGTCCCGCCTCTCGGCGAGGCGGGCGACGCCCCTCGGCAGGGCCCTACTGCCATCAGTTGGAGATGACCGATCACCGGGTCCGTGTCCGTCAGATCAGTCAGGAACTACGTGGGCGCCAGCGTCTCGTAGCTGGTCAACGCTGGGCACGCCCGCTGATCCGAGCCTGCCGCCGGTACGACTACCAGGGTTCTGCTGGGGTCAAGAACTTACAGCCGAGCCAGCGCTGCAGCACCAGCGGCACCGCGACGGTGCCGTCCGGCTGCTGGTGCTGTTCCAACAGGGCCGGCACCAGGCGGCTGGTGGCCAGCCCGGAGCCGTTCAGAGTGTGCACGTAGCCGGGCTTTCCTGTTGCAGGGCGGTAGCGGATGTTGCCGCGCCGGGCCTGGTAGTCCCGTGCGTTCGAGACCGAGCTCACCTCGACGTAGCCGTCGATGCTGGGCAGCCAGATCTCGACGTCGAAGGTCTTGGCCATCGAGGCGCTGGTGTCCTCGGCGGCCAGCCGGGTGACGCGATGGTGTAGGCCGAGCGCCTCGACCAAGTTGGCTGCTTTGGTCAGGAGTTCCTCGTGAGCGGTGTCGGAGACGTCGGGGTGCGCGAACTGGAACATCTCGACCTTGTTGAACTGGTGGCCGCGAAGGGTTCCACGGTCGGCGGTGCGGTAGCTGCCGGCCTCGCGCCGGTAGCAGGGCGAGTAGGCGACGTACTTGCGCGGAAGTTCGTCCTCCGCCAGGACCTCGTCGCGGTGGAGGTTGACCAGGGCGGTCTCCGAGGTCGGCAGCAGGAACCGCTGCGGTCCGGCCGGACCCTGCTCGACCGCGAAGACATCCTCGGCGAACTTGGGGAACTGACCTGCGGCGTAGCCAGCCTGATAGGTCAACAGGTGGGGCGGCAGGATCAGCTCGTAGCCGTCCTGAACATGGGTCTCGATGAAGTAGTTGAGCAGCGCCCATTCGAGGAGGGCGCCGCTGCCGCGGTAGACCCAGTTGCCGGCGCCGCCGAGCTTGACGCCGCGCTCGTAGTCGATCAGCCCGAGTCGGCAGGCCAGATCGACGTGGTTTTGCGGCTCGAAGTCGAAGTCCGGACGCGTGCCGTGCTCGCGGACGACCTGGTTCTGCGCCTTGCCGCCGGTCGGCACGTCCTCGTCGGGCAGGTTGGGCAGCTGGTCGAGGAACGCCTGGCGCTCGTCGGCCAGGGCGGTGAGCTGCTCCTCGAGTACGGCAAGGCGGGTACCGAGTTCGGTTGCCTCGGTGCGCTTGGCGACGGCGGCTGGGTCCGTCGGGTCGAGCCGCGCGATCTCGCGAGAGATCTGCTTGCGCGCGGCGCGCAGCGTCTCGACCTCGGTCGTGCCATGCCGGTACTTCTCGTCCAGGGCGAGGAAGGCGGTGAGGTCGATGTGAACGGCTCGCTTTGCCAGCGCGCGCTCGACGCGCTGGGGGTGCTCGCGGAGCAGGGTGATGTCCAGCATTTCGGGTCCCATCGATCAGTCGGCGTGCGACGTGATCCCTTGGGGGCGTGGGCGAGAAGGGAACTCGCGGTGCCACCACGCCTTCGCCGTCACGTAGAGACGGCCTCAACAGCTCGATAACGGGAGCGAACCGGCGGGGCATTGGGCCGTAGCTGGCCGTTCCTCCCCGCACTCGGGAGGGGATTCACCCCAGGACGCGAGACTGCCTTCCCAGCTGCCGACAGCTCTCTCGGCTCGCGTGCCCTGCGGCTACTTGTCTCCGTCAGCGCGTTGCCGAGAGGATAGAACGCCCGGGCGCCACGAGCAACGCAGAATCGCCGTCCGGATTCAGCCGATCATCCTGAGTGACGTCACAACGGTGGGTGTGACTCGAGGTCTTGGCAGCTCAGCAGCCTCCCTACCACCGGTTGTCGTGAGGGACGGCCGCCGAAGCTGCTCACGCCCGGAAGAGCCTCATGGAGCGGGCGTTCTCCTTGAAGCCAAGCGAACGGTACAACCGCTCCCCGTCCGCGCTGGCGGTGAGGTTGACCAGACCACAGCCCTGGCCCCAGAACCAAGCGAGCAGGCAGACCGTGGCGGCTCTACCGTGCCCCTGGTGGCGGTAGCCCGGTTTCGTCAGGACCATGTGCACGTACCCAGTTTGCCCGGAGTAGGTCGGCCCGGGTGGCGCCTGGTAGATGCTCCCGAGTGCGGCGGAGACGAACTCGCCAGCTGGACCATCGTCGACGACGAAACCCGCCATGTCCACGGCGCGAGCAAGTCCGTCCGTCAGGTAGGCGGTGAGGTCCTCGAACCACCGGCCAGTCGGGGGTGCCTTGATCATTTCCGAGCGAAGGCGGGCTATCGACAGCGCGTCCTCCTCTGTCGCTCTCCGTACATCCACCTCGCCTTGTCCTTCGATCGGGTGGCCTCGCGACATGCCTCTGGACAGCCAGGGACGGTCCCTCGCCCACCATCAGGTCAACACCGATCGAGGTGAACGGCAACTCGAACCGATCGACACGGCTACCGTATTCGCGTGACTGTTGCCCCTGCGCCCATCCGCGTCCGCTTCGCTCCGAGCCCTACCGGCATGTTCCACGTCGGTGGCGCCCGCTCGGCGCTGTACAACTGGGCGACCGCACGACAGCGCGGCGGCAAGTTCGTCCTGCGGATCGAAGACACGGATGCGGCCCGCAACCGCGGGGAGTGGACCGAGGGGATCATCAGCGCGCTCGCGTCCATCGGCATCTCGAAGGCGGACCCGACGTTCGAAGGCCCCTACTTCCAGTCGGAGAACGAGCGCCGTCACCGCGAGGCCGCCGCCGAGCTGTACGAGGCCGGCCTCGCGTACTACTGCGACTGCACGCGCGAGCAGGTGACCGAGCGCACCGGCTCCCAGCAACTCGGATACGACGGGTTCTGCCGCGGGCGCGCCCTGGGTTTCGAGGCCGGCCGGGCCCTGCGCTTTCGCACCCCCGACGAGGGGGTCACGGTGGTGGTCGACCTGATCCGCGGCAACCCGGAGTTCCCCAACGCGGCGATCGAGGACTTCGTGATCGCCCGGGGCGACGGCAGCCCGGTGTTCCTGCTGGCCAACGTGGTCGACGACCTCGACGAGGGCATCACCCAGGTCATCCGCGGCGAGGAGCACCTCTCCAACACCCCCAAGCAGCAGCTTTTGTGGCGCGCGCTGGGCGCCGAGCCGCCGGTGTGGGCGCACCTGCCGGTCATCGTGAACGAGAAGCGGCAGAAGCTGTCCAAGCGGCGTGACAAGGTGGCGCTGGAGGGCTACCTGGCCGAGGGCTACCTGCCGCAGGCCATGGTCAACTACCTGATGCTGCTGGGCTGGGGCCCCAAGGACGACGTCGAGATCCGCCCCTACGCCGAGCTGGAGCAGCTGTTCCAGGTGGAGGACGTGAACGGCTCCTCGGCGTTCTTCGACGTGAAGAAGCTGGCCTCGTTCAACGGCGAGTACCTGCGGGCCCTTTCGGTGGAGGAGTTCGCGGCGGCGTGCGCGCCTTGGCTGTCCGCGCCCCGGGCCCCGTGGAGTGCGGAGGCGTTTGACCCGGCGCGGTTCGCCGCGGTAGCCGCCCTGGCGCAGACGCGGATCTCGGTACTGTCGGAGATCACCGCCTACGTCGACTTCCTGTTCCTGGAGGAGCCGGTGCGCGACGAGGCGTCGTGGGCGAAGGCCATGAAGGACGGGGCGGCGGATCTGCTGCGCCAGGCGCGGCAGATCCTGGCCGGGGCGGACTGGGACGCGGCCTCGCTCAAGGCCGTTCTGGAGGAGACGGCCGCGGTGTTCGGGTTGAAGCTGGGCAAGGCCCAGGCGCCGATCCGGGTCGCTGTGACCGGGCGGACGGTGGGGCTGCCGCTGTTCGAGTCGCTGGAGGTCCTTGGCCGCGAGCGCACCCTGGCGCGCCTGGACAAGGCGCTGGCCGAGCTGGCGTGATGCCCAAAGGCCCGCACGCCCTGGTGGTGGACGTGCGGGCCTTGCTCCGCGACTCGAAGAACCTCCAGATCAAACCGATCAGGACCAGCAACCGGTCGATGCAGAACTTCGCCACCGCCCTCCTCGCTGGCGAGCTGGTCGAGGTATGAGCCACCCTGCGGGTACCGCCAAGGCAGCCCTCTACGCCCTTGACCTCAGCACCGCGGTGTGGCTGGCGGCCCCCGGTGGCGATCCCGCCGACCGCCTGGAGCTGGCGTACCTCCCCGAGGGCGCCGTGGCCCTTCGGCACTCGGCCGATCCTGAGGGCACCATCCTGCGATACGACGCCAAGGAGTGGAGGGCCTTCCTACTGGGGCTCGCTGACGGCGAGTTCGACTCCGACATGGGCCTTGTTCTGGCCTCGGTGCCAGCGCTACTTGCGATGGCTGGCGCTTCGCCGACAGTATCGGCCTGCTGAGGTAAGCGCGCTGCCCATCAGAGCACCGGGGAGCCGCATGCCCCGGTGCCAGCGGCGAAGGGCATACTCAAGCGCTGGCCAGCCATAGACCCTTGTACTGGATCTCGGGGTGCCGGTGCTCTCTTGTGGTGGTACCGGCCGGGGTGTAGCCGCAAGACCGCAGCAGGTCCTGTGTTGTGGTCTGGCCTCGTTCCTCGTTGTAGACGCCGATGATCAGCCAGCCGCCAGGGGCGACGACATGGTCCAGCAGATGGGCCACGTACGCTCCACGCAGGTCCGTCGGCACGTAGTCCAGGCCAGTGCGGACGGCGTTGAAGCGATGCGGGGGCGCCCAGCCCATCGCGTTGGCGGTCCAGATCCGATGCGCCCACTTCGGACAGCGGGTTCGGGCGAGGTCGGCGAGGGCGGTGGAGATCTCCACTCCGTAGGGCTCGATGATGATCCCTGATTCAGCTGCCCAGTTGGTCAGGCTCTCCATCAGGTGGCCGTTGGCGCATCCGACGTCGAGGAACGTCCCGCCGTGAGGCGGGAGCAGGTCGACGAGCAGACCGCGGGCTTCTCGCCAGCGGGTCTCGTCGCCGCTGTGGCCGGACTGGGCCCGCGGGTTGTCGCCGTTGAGGTAGGCCGGTTCGATGACGTCCAGGACAGCGGAGTGCCACTCGGCGGCCGTGATCTCGCCCGCTTGGTAGGCGTCGTCGATGGGCGCCAGATCGCGCCAGCCTCGCTCCTTCGCGCTCGCGATGTCCTCGGCGTCGTGACCGCCCGGAAGACGCGCGGTGGGGTCCATGCCTACTCCTTCCCAGTTCAGTGACGATGGTGCAGTAGCAGTACGGCTAGCGTTCAGCTCGCCTGAAGAGCCCGGATCAGTCGCGCGGCCTCGCGCTGCGCGGGTTCCACGCGCGGGTCGTTCGGACCGGCGTGTGGTCCGACGATCTTCGCCAGCACGAACAGCTGCATCAGCGTCCCGTCCCGGCTCTCAAGGTCTGCCCGGCGCTCCCGCCTGACGCTTTCCGCGAGTGCCGGTACGGCGAGGGAGGCGGCGTACAGCGACGCCGAGTCGAGTCCGCGTGGCGCCATTCCCCAGTCCTCCCAGTCGAACATGCAGAACTCACCGGGGCCGGTGACGTTCGCCCAGTTCAGGTCGGCGTGAGCGGGACACCACTGCTCCACCCGAGTTTCGTGCGCTCCGGGAAAGGCGGCCCTAATTGTGTCGTCGACCATCTGTTGCGTGATCCGTTCGGTGTCCGGGGCCGCCACCCGGGCCGTGTGCTGAACGGCCAGCGCTGCCAGCGAGGCGTTCAGTGAGCACCACCACTCATCCGGCAGCTCCGGGTCCACGGTCACCACAGCGGACCCGACCGGGAGCTCCGGCAGCAGCGAGGTCTCGTCCACGTGCCAGATCGCCCGGTCGTCCGGGTCCTGCCATGTCGCCGATCCGTACCAGCGTGGCATCGCCACGCTGGCCAACACCGCTGCGGCTTCGAATCCGTCCCAGCCCTGTTCCCGCGCCCGCGCCCAGGGGCGGCGTTCAACCCGGGCCCAGCTGCCTCGGTCGGTGCCGACCCCGACCGTCCGGCGCTTGCGCACTACGCTCCGCCGGTCCAACCTCGTGCCGAGGCGATGCTCCACCTGGTCCAGGACGTGGTCGACGGGCTCCTGCCGGAGGTCCATGGTCTACCGGACGGAGCCGGCGTCGGTGCCCTGCGGTGGGGTGACACCGGTCAGCTCACGTACCCGGTCAGCGAGGAGAGGGGCGAGTTCTGGGTAGTACCCCCGATCTACAGCCTGGAGCATCTCCGCGAGAGCGATGAGCTGACCGACGCGTCCGGCCGGGGTGTCGAGGATGTCGGCGAACTCCGTGCGGATGCGGTCCGCGACCGCGGGCACGAGGAGGCTGCTGACCCACAGGACCGCGCGGTCGTAGCCGACCGGCACCAGGCCCCAGCGTTCCCAGTCGAGGATCTTGAGCGGTCCGGCGGTCAGGTTCGCCCACTGGAGATCACCGTGCCCGGTGGTCCGCTCGATTTCGGCTGGGGCCGGGATGCCGAGGTACGTCGGGAAGACCTCGCCGACCCACGCCTGGCCCAGAGTGATCTTCGTGCCCGGTGCTTCCGCAATGCCGGCCAGCGCGTTCCGCAGCCCCGTCCACCAGCCATCGTCCAGGCCGGGGTCATCACGGAGGTCCGGGGTCGAGGAGAGCGCGGAACCTACCAGGTCGAAGACGTCGGCCTGGTAGAACCAGCCGGCCTCGGTCCAGTCCACGGTGTCGTGGAGCCGGGGGCGCGGGACGGAGTCGGGGACGAGCTGTTCAGCGCCGAGGGCGCCCTGGCCGGTCGACCGGGGCGCCCTGCGGCGGCTGCTTCTGGAGACCCGGAGCCAAACGTTCTCGGCCCGGCGGCCGATGGTGGTTCCGGAGCTGCCGAAGACCTGCGGTCCGGTGCACACCAGGCCGAGGAATCCGGCGGCCTTCTGGTGCGCTGCCGTCAGGTCGTGCCGGGTGTCGTCATCCGGCTGAAAGGACATCGAGCACCGTCCTGAGTCGTGCGTCGGGGATCGGCTGGGCGAGAGCGTCCCGGGCATCCTCCCAGTGCTGGAGGGTGCTGGTCGAGGTGAGGACGACGTCCAGCGCGGGGCAGGCACTGATGAGCTGGAACGCGGCGGCGTGCGGGGTCGATCCCGGCTGGATGAGGTTCACCAGTTCGGGTGTCATCAGGCCCGGCAGTGGGGCGCCCCCCCGGGGGGGGGGGGGGCACCGACCGCTACCCCGGGGGCGGGCGGGGGGGAGGGGCCCCGGGCC
>NZ_JBITFB010000011.1:241846-272602 GCF_044455625.1 Kitasatospora sp. NPDC051164
GGCACTGATGAGCTGGAACGGGGCGGGGGGGGGGGTCGATCCCGGCGGTATGCGGTTCACCTGTGGGGGTGTCATCCGGCCCGCCCGCCCCCCCCCGGGGGGGGGGGCGGCGCCCCACGTCACGATCCCGGCGTCGCGCGCGTGGACGAGCGGCCCGGCTCCATCGAGGGCTTGGGCGATCGGCTCGGCCGTGACGAGACTGACCGGCAGCTGGATGCCAGCGAGGTGGTGGTTCGCCGACCCGGCCGCCTCGCTGGCCAGCGCGATCAGTTCGGCGACGGTGAACGCCTGGTCGATGAAGCCGGCCCAGGTGGCGACGCCGTACCCCCCGATCCGGCCGGCCTGCGCGAACTCCCCCAGCACGGCGAACGCGACACGGAGGCTGTGATGCAGCTACCACCGGTCGTGGCCAGACCGTTCGGGTTTGTGGACGAAGACGACGTCCGCCCGACCGAGGGCCGCGAGCGATTCCTCGGTCTGGGCACGGACGTTCACGGGGGCGATGCTGTGGCCGCCGTCTGGGTAGAAGCCGGTCATCAGTCCAGCCCCTATCGGCCTTCCTCCGTCGCGGGCGCCTACCGCTCCACCCGGATGTCTTCGGCGCCTCCTGGCATTTCGACGTACCGACCGCCCCCCATCCCCTTGATCGTTCGCGCCACAAGCTCCGCAACAGGGCCGTGTGAGTCGCGGTCCAAGTGCAGTCCGTCTTCACCCATGTCGGCCACGTCATCGAGGCTGGCGAACGGCAGTCCGCGGCTGAGCGCCAGAGCGCGCAGTCCGCCCACCAACTCCTGCGAGTTAACGATTGATTGATGATCGAAATCGGCACCGTAGAGTTCCGCGAACTTCGGCTTACGGTTGTCTGGGGGAACCGGGGCCAGAAGGACGACCTGACTTCGGCTGCCATCGCGGCTGCTCACGATGGTCAGGATGTCATCGACGAGTTCGGATACTGCAGAGACGATCTGAGCCGAGGAACGCTCGAAGCGGACCTTGAGGTCGTTCGTGCCCAACATCAGTACCACGATGTCCAGCGGGAGATGCGTCTCCAGACACGGCCGTAGGTATGCGCGACCGCTGGCGCCAACTTGCTCGGGATCGTCCAAGTTGGTTGTACGCCCGCTCAGCCCTTCCTCGATGACGCTGTACTCGTCGCCCAGTAGGCACTGCAATTGGCCCGTCCAGCGTACGTCGACGGGCCACCGTCCGAGCTCGACCTGCTCGGAGCGCTGGCCATACGTGTTGGAGTCGCCGAAGCAGAGCACGGTGAGCGCATCGGGATTGGTGACCACTCGCCGATACTACTCGGCAGAGCCCGAGTTGCCTGACGAACCGTAGGCAGTCCTTGCCAGACATTCCGCCGCCAAATCCGTTGGCACATAGCCACATCGGCACGGCAGCATGACGTCATGCCGACCGTCATCACGCCAAGGCCGAAGTACTCCTCCACAGCAGTGCGGCCGGCCTGGGCTGCACTGCCGGTTCCCGTCAGAAACGCTGTCGAGCGCCGGCTTGGCGGACCCGTCTCCCCTGGGCCAAGCGCGGGAAGTGGGTTCACGAGTGGCTTTGCGGCAGTTGTGCACGGGTCGGCGGAGAGCCAGTTCGTTAAGGCTGCGTGCAGCGTCAGTGATCCACACATCGCCGAGTGCTACCGGCGGGAGGCGCTGCTCAACAGGGCCCTGCCCGCCGGTGTTCCGGCTCCTCGCGTGCGCTGGGTCGACGAGACAGCCGACTGGGTGATCCTCGGAATCGACCCGTTCTGCGATCACCCGCGCCCAGGCGGACACCGCTCACCCATATCGCTTGGCCTGCCCGATCGTGGAGTCTCGTAGACCCGCCTGCTCGCTCGTCGGAGCGGTTGCACCCCGATCAGCGGTACGGGCAACGGATGCTTTCCGCCTTTGGGCGCGCCTCACGCTACGCCAGCCGCCTGGCAGTTACGACTACTGCCGTCTCAGCGAAGAAGAACCGCGCGCCAGCAGCCGCCTCCTGCACCGCTGCGTGCCATGCCTCGACCTCATCGATGTCTACAAGGCCCTTCCTCCGAGAGGCTGTGAGGGTCAGCGCTTGCCTTATGTTCTCAATGCGCCGGGCTGCTTGGCCGACCAGCTCAGTTGAGGACGTGACCCACGTGGCGACCCGCTCCGAGATCAGCGGCGATGCCTGAACCAGCCCGGGTAGCTTTCGGCCGATTCGTCCATCCGCATGGTCCATCCACTGCTGTTGATCATCAGTGAAGGCGTGGCAGATCCGTCTGTCCAGGTCGCGGTCCACCCCCGCAATCATGATCGAGTCGAAGTCCACGTGCGCTACGACGGCGCGGCCACCAGGTTTGAGCAGCCGCCAGATCTCCGCCAGGAACGCGGGCGCGTCCGGAAGGCACTCGAGCACGTTGTACGAGACGACCGCATCAGCACAGCTATCTGGCAGAGGGACTGGCTCCCGGAGGTCTGTCACCAGGACGTCACTTCCGCCAGCGTGATCAGCAAGCAGTTCCCTGGCTGCTTCGACACTTGCTGTAGAACGGTCGACCCCAGTCAGATGCACTATCGGGAATCGACGGGCGAAGGCTGCCAGCGTCGGTCCCCTTCCACAGCCGAGATCGACCACTCGCCCGTGGGGGGGTGGTTCCACTGAGTCAACCAGGTGATGGTGAATTAGCCCATCCTCTTCGGACATCCCGACTTCTCCATCGATGCTGCGACCAGCGGACAACTGACCACCCTACGCAAGAGAGAACGGTGACCGGCTGCGTGAAGCCGGAAGTAGGGGCTGATCGCCGCCTGCCAGTGGCACCACCGATGTTCTGGAAGAGCGGATGGTGTTACCGGCCATGACAACTCTGGCTACTCTGACCTGCGGTGATTCATAAGGAAAGCTACATGTCCCTGCCGATTAATCAATGACGCTTGCTGTGGCCTATTCGGGTGATTTCGCAGCAGCGAGCCCAACAGTCGGTTGGCAGTCGGGCTGTGTGGCAGTAAATGACGATGGCCAGGGCTGAGACTTTGCGGTCGACGTGAAATCATTGCCCGCAAAACCGGCATGATTGACGATCGGGATGAACCGTCCAGGGGCTCGGCTGAGCTGTTCGCACGACATGCAGAGATCTAGTCGGGCAAGGGCCACGAAGGCGCCATTCCGGGTTCGCGAGGCGCTTGCCGCTGTCACGATGCGCAAAGTCTTGCCCATCTTGGGTAACCAACCGCCCTGCGCTGGGTAGGTATTGCTGGCGAAGTGACAGCTGGTGCAGGTGGGAGGGGCTTCAATCGTGACTCCGGAGCGACTGTGGATGACGGCGATCGCATTACGCAAGCGCGGATATCGTCGACTTGCCAAGCGCGTCAAGCAGTTGAACTCGTTGATCTATCACAACTCGCTGGCCGCCGGCTGCGATGTCAGCCCTGACGTCTACCTCGGGCACCACGGGATGGGAACCGTGGTCCACGACAACGTGACCGTCGGCAGTCACGTCCGGATCTGGCAGAACGTCACGCTCGCCGTTCGCGCTCCCGCAGGGTCGCCGCACCGGATCATCATCGAGGACAACGTGGT
The DNA here is from genome assembly GCF_044455625.1 of Kitasatospora sp. NPDC051164. Classification (NCBI taxonomy): domain Bacteria; kingdom Bacillati; phylum Actinomycetota; class Actinomycetes; order Kitasatosporales; family Streptomycetaceae; genus Kitasatospora; species Kitasatospora sp. NPDC051164. The sequence goes on from NZ_JBITFB010000011.1 coordinate 245,402, forward strand.
GATCGGCGCGAACGCCGTGGTCATCACCCCTCATCTCCAGAGCGTGCGGATCGGGCGGGGCGCAAAGGTCGGTGCCGGCGCCGTAGTGACCGGTGATGTCCCCGCTGGCGCGACTGTCGTCGGAGTCCCCGCCCGAGTCATCCGCGAGGGTGCCAGCTAGATTGCCACGCCGTTGATCGTCTCAGGCGGCCGTTGCATGCCCAGCAGGATCCGCAGCGTTTCGGTGCGTCCCCAGGGCCCGGGGCCCGGCGGGTCACTCATCGGCCGCACCCACCGTTCGACGAAGCTGAGGAGGATGGCTGACCGCGGGGAGCTAGAGGCGTTGAACCCGGAGCGGTGCCACGTCGCGGCGGCCATCACAAGAAGTGTCCCCGGCTCGGCCTCGAAGATGGTTGGTTCGTGGTCGCCAACTGGACCCGCGCGGTGCGGTGCTGCGTGGGATCCGCTCAGCAGCTGCGTGGCACCGTTCGCTTCGTGGAAGGGGTCCAAGGGTAAGACACATTGGAGCCCGAGAAGTGAGCCGCTCACCATGGTGGGCATCTCGTTGTACGGGTAGTCGATGTGCCAGTCGTCGACAGGCTGGCCCGGCTGCACCATGTTGAGGCTGTAGTCGGAGAGCAGGAAGTTCTCGCCGAGCAGGTCTTTCAACGTCGTGGTGAGCAGCGCGTTGTTGAGCAGGTCGATGAACGGGTCCCCGTGCTTGAAGAGGTCCCAGACTCGGGTCGACTTCGGGTAGTGGTGGGCATGCTGACCAACTGCGAGCGCCTCGCTCAGGACTCGCAGTTCGGCGCAGGCTGCCGGACCGAGGAAGGCCGGCCAGGCCGCATGCCCGTGGGCACGGACGTCGGCAGCAAGTCGACGTGAAGGAGCGGGAGTTGTCATCGGTCAACGTGTCCTGTCGTTTGGGCTCGGAGCTCGATGATGGTGCCGAACCTGTCGTGGTGCGACAGGTCGACGAGCCTGGTGTCGGCGGAGAGCAGTTCGGTGATCTGGTCGACCAAGTTGTCGACGTCGCTGTTGGCGTGACGGACGTCGAAGGTGGAGATGAGCTGCAAGTTCGGCTCGACGTCGTCCTGGTCGCGGTTGACATCTCGGGTCATCACAGCTCCAGTGAGTGGCGGGTGTAGCGCTCGGTCAACGACTCGGGCGGAACGAGCTCCACGGGCTGGGACTCCAGCCATCCGCTGATCCGAGTGAGGTAATCCTCGATCGCGCTTGTGCTGGGCAGAGAGGCGAGGTCAAGCACCGCGCAGGCCGGATCGGCCGTGTCGAACAGCCGCGCCAAGGCCCTGTAGAACAGCTGCTCGCCGTCAGCGACGGCCTTGATCGAGCAACTCCCGATGACTACGGGTGTAGGCACAGATGGGGCGAGCCGCTGCCAGCGCTCAATCCACCCAGGCGCGGTCCGGCTCCGCGAGATGAGTAGTTGCACTCCTTGGTCCGCGATCATCTGGGGAGGATGCCTGGGGGCGTCACCGCCGAGCAGTACTGCCCGAGACCGCGGAGGCTTACTGGCTTCAGTATCGATCTGGGCCACGGCGGTCATGTCAGCTTCCGAGGTCTCGTCGACTATCAGCGCTCCTCGAAGGGCGCGGGGGAGGGAACCGCGCAGAGCAACTGGGCTCTGGCCGGCGCCGGGTATCAAGATGAGCATCAGGCGGCGCAGCGGAATCCCGATCCGACTCGGCTGGGCCAACGCATCGATCGCACGGATGACCGTAGCCAGCCCGCCGTGGTTGGGCGCCGGGCGCGTCGTGCGGAGGGGACGGGCCAGGGATGCTCGGATATGACTGGCGAGAACTACCGGATCAGTCGACGCAGTTGCTCCGCCGTACTGTTCGGCGATCCTCGCTGCGTGCTCGTCCAGCCCCTCCATGAAGGAGACGTCCGGCACCAGGACGAGCTGGGCCTGCCCGAGCAGGGCTTCGGACAACGCATTGTTTCCTGGCTTAATGACCGCAACGTGTGCGGCCGCGAGTAGAGCCGCGAGCTGGGGCTCGAATCGTCGAACCGTGACGTTGGGAGTCTCTTGCAGTGCTCTGCCGGCGTAGTAGGGGCCGGTGACGAAGACGAAGCGGGCCGGGCTACTCTCCTCCCGCAGCTGGGCCGCGACGTGCGCACAGGCGTGGAACAGCCGGTCCCCGTAGCCATCCGGCATCTGGTCGCCGCCGGCACCGCCGTTGACCACCACGAGACGCTCGCCTGCGGGGGCGTATCGCTGCCGCATCTGCCCGATCTCCGCAGGGCTGGGGCAGTAGCAGAGGTTGCCGACGAAGGTGAAGCGACCACTTCCTTGAACAGCCGCCACGGATTGCCCGCTGTGCCCTTCCCGTCCAAAGTCCTCGGGGCTCTGGGCAATGAGGATCGCGTCGTAGGCGCCGAACCGGCCTTGGCTGCGGAGTAGGTCGAAGGAGGTCCCGTCGAGGCGACGCATGACGAGCAGCCGCGGCCGGTGGGCGAGGGCTGGAAGTGAGAGGTAGCGAGGATCAGGGTAGGTGTCCTCGATCACCACCGCAGGGTCCAGCCGGTGAAGGAGCCGGTCCAGGACCGCGGTGTAGCTGTCCTCGGCGACGGCCGAGGACACCCGATGCAGCAGAGGGAAGTTGACGACCTCGACGGCCGTGTCGCGGAACAGGCTCAGCGAGCTCGCTTGGCTGACGATGACCGGTCGAAGTCGGCCCTCCTTGCGGATCGCCTCGGCGATCAAGATGGCGCGTCGGATGTGGCCGAACCCGATGCCGTTCTTTACGAGCAGGACTACCGTCTTCACAAATCTCCTCCTGGTGTACGGGCTGGCGCGGGGAGCCTCAGCAGCGACAACAAAGTGCCTCGGGCCCGCGCCTCGGTGTAGCCGTGGATGATGGACTGCCTGGCTGCGGTCCCGAGTCGCCGTCGCCTGCGGGCGTCGTCGGCCAAGTCGACGATCGCGCGGCCCATGCCGTGCACGTCCCCTTCGCCGACTAGCAGGCCGTTGACGCCGTCGTTGATCACTTCGGGGATGCCCTCATGCCGGGTGGCAATGACGGCGGCCTCCGCGCCCATGGCTTCGAGGATGGACACCGGCAGTCCCTCCGCGTCGCCGTCGACCGATGAGGTGACCGCGTGGTGCAGCATGATGTCGGCTCCGCGGATGAGAGCCAGGGCCTGTTCGTGCGGTAGCCGTCCATGGACGGAGACGTGGTTGGTGAGCCCGTGCGCGTCGATGAAACGTTGGACGTCGGGCATCAGGGGCCCGTCCCCAACAAGATCGAGTCTGAGTCGCGAGTCCGCACGGCAGGCATCAGCGAACGACTCCAATAGGAGAAGCGGAGCCTTCTTGGGAACCAGCCTCCCGACCGCTACGCACCGAACTTGCCGGCTGCGCGGGTGGACTGGTGTCGCCGGCCGAGTCGGGGGGATCTCGACACAACAGCGGACCACCCTTAGCCGTTCCCTTGGTAACCCAAGGTCGATCAGGCGCTCGGCCGCCCTCGCGCTGGGCACGATCAGCCCGTCTGCGGCCGCGTAGCGCAGATAGACCTCCCGCCAGTAGGAGTCGCGGAGCCTAGCGGAGAGATCGACCCCGTGTCCGCGAACCCACACCCGCACGCCGACCGAGCGCAACAAGTCGAACCACCGGTCGGCAAAGTCGAAGTACTCGACCAGCACCACCTCCACGCCGTGCTTCGCCAGGAATTCGCGAACAGCCTGCTGCCGCTCCAGGGACGGGGCGGGATCGCCCGGCAACGGGTCGAAGGTGAGGCTCGGCGCGCCCGCTGTGTCCCAAGCCCCGCAGCCGACGACGGTCTCGCCACGCGGGGGCGGGTCGCTGACGACGACTGTGTCGCTGGGCGACAGTCTCTGAACGTCCCACTGGAGGAAGGTCTCGCTGGTCACGCCGATCTCCGGCAGAAGAATGCACAGTCGCCTCGACACATCGCTCCCTATGGTTGCGGCTACTGCCTTGGACTCGTAACGCGACAGCTCTGGCCAGCGGAGCCAGCCGTGCTCCTCTCCGATCAGCGGCGCGATTATCCGATCTTGATCTCGAGCGCAGCTGGCACCTCCGACGCCGGGGCTGCATGATCGTTTGGAGAGGCATGGCCTGACTACTCGTCAGAGCTGCGGCCGGGATTGGACACGTCTCTTTCGGCTCGGCTAGATTTTTGAAATGGCTAACCTGGAAGAGCTGCTGTGTCAGCGGCTCAAATCGGCGTTCGAGGCAGTGGCGGGAACTTCCGTGGACCCCCTCGTCCGACGATCCCAGCACGCGCACTTCCAGTCCGACGCCGCTCTGCCCCTCGTCCGCCAGATCGGCGGTAACCCGCGCGAGATCGCCGCTCAGGTGGTCGCAAAGGCCAAGCTCGACGACCTGTGCTCGTCCGTGGAGATCTCCGGGCCGGGTTTCATCAACCTGACCATCTCCGACGACGTCCTCGGCCAGATGCTGGCCGACACGCTCGATGACGACCGGCTGGGCGTTTCGCAGGTCGAGGGCCCCGAGACGATCACTATCGACTACTCGGCCCCGAACGCCGCCAAGGAGATGCACGTCGGGCACCTCCGGTCGACGATCATCGGTGACGCCGCCGTGCGCCTGCTCGAATGGCAGGGTCACACGGTGATCCGTCAGAACCACATCGGAGAGTGGGGCACGCCGTTCGGCATGCTCGTCGAACACCTCCTGGACATCGGCGAGTCCGAGGCCGCCCACGAGCTGTCCGTAGGTGACCTCAACGGCTTCTACCGGGCCGCTCGCGCGAAGTTCGACGCCGACGAGGCTTTCAAGGACCGGGCCCGCAAGCGCGTGGTTCTTCTGCAGGGTGGGGACGAGACCACGCTGCGCCTGTGGCGCACCCTGGTCGACGAGTCGAAGAAGTACTTCCTCACCGTCTACAGCACCTTGGGTGTGCGCCTGAACGAGGATGACTTCTTCGGGGAGAGCTATTACAACGACCAGCTCCAGTCGGTTCTGGACGAGCTGGACGAGCTGGGGCTGCTCCGTGACAGTGAAGGCGCCAAGTGCGTCTTCCCCGGCGACTACCTCAACCGCAACGGCGACCCGCTGCCGATCATCGTCCAGAAGGGCGACGGCGGGTTCGGCTACGGGGCCACAGACCTCGCTACCATCCGGCACCGTCTGAGGAATCTGCACGCCACCCGGCTGCTCTACGTCGTTGGCCTGCCCCAGCACCAGCACCTCGAGATGGTCTACGAGACCGCCCGCGATGCCGGCTGGCTCGCCCCGCCGGCCCGTGCCGAGCACATCGGCCACGGCTCGATCCTCGGCAGTGACGGCAAGATGCTGCGCACCCGTGCCGGCGTCTCCGTCAAGCTCGTCGACCTCCTGGAGGAGGCGATCATCCGGGCCTCTGCCGTCATCGCGGAGAAGAACCCAGAGCTGGACGAGGAGACCCGTGCCGCCGTTGCGCGGGCTGTGGGGATCGGCGCGGTCAAGTACTCCGATCTGTCGACCGACCGTCTCAAGGACTACGTCTTCGACTACGACCGGATGCTCTCGTTCGAGGGCAACACCGCTCCCTACCTGCAGTACGCCCGGGCCCGGATCTGCTCGATCTTCCGGCGCGCCGGGGTAGAGCCCACCCGTACCATCGACACGCTGGTCATCGCGGAGCCGGCCGAGCGTGCCCTGGCACTGGAGCTGCTTGGCTTCGGCACTCTGATCTGCGAGGTCGCTGAGAACCTGGAGTTCCACCGGCTCGCGCACTACCTCTACGGATTGGCCAGCGCCTTCACGTCCTTCTACGAGAAGTGCCACGTGCTCCGCGCCGAAGGAGATGTCCGGCAGAGCCGACTGGCTCTGTGCGACCTCACCGCACGGACCCTGGCGCTCGGCCTCGAACTGCTCGGGATCGACGCCCCCAACCAGATGTGACGCAGCTGCACCACCGACTAGCGCGATGGGGCAGGCCGCCAGTTGATCAACCCCGTCGAGGAATACGACCGGCACCACCGGTCGTAATCCTCGACGCTTTCCACCCCGTGGTCGAGCACCGCACGGTAGACGTCGATCGACCGGTAGGCCGCGCCCCGCTCCACCAGTGCCTCCTTGAGGCGCAGGATGGCGGCCCGCGTCACATCGTCCAAGGCCGAACGCATCGGCCCGACAAGATCGGCGGATCTGGGGCCGTCGTAGTCGCCGGCCAGCAACCACATCTGTACAGCCCATGGCACCCCCTGGTGGTGATATCGGAGTTCCCAGCCGAGCCCCGCGTCCACCTCGCCAACAGCGTTGATGAACAGTGCTCTTCGCACGGCAGGGTCCTTGGCCCAGGCGGCGAGCAGAGCAAAGCCGGATTCGACGCGAAGGTCGCCGTAGATTTCGATGTCGATGTCCGGGACGACCAGCAGCCCGTACGCAGCCGCCCCGCACAATCTCGGCTCCCCGAATCGCTGCCACCGCTCAAGGGGCTGGAGCACATCGAGCACCTGCCGAGCTGCCTCCTGCCGGGACGCCTGCCGCTGAAGAAGCCGACAGGCGTCGCCGTCCTCGGCGAGGTTCACGCGGTGGCTGGGCCGTAGCCCAAAGCCGCGCACGCCTCACGCAGGTACTCGGGGACCTCGGAATCGGCTGGCAGATCGCGGCTCGGTTGCACCGATCCAGTCTTGATGTTCTCGGTGAAATCCCCGATGCCCCACAGCATCGGCCCGTGATCCGCGGCCCCGTAGTCCAGCATGCCCGCCTCCCAGGCCACCCCCAGATGCGCGCACACCTCTCGCGTTACCCGTTCCGGCGCGGCGGTGAGGTCCTCGTAGCGAACCGTCAGGCCAGGCAGCTCCTGCCGGGCCTTGTCCAACTCCCGCAGATACGTGGTCACCAGGTACACCGAGTCGTCAAGGTCCTTGTCGGGACGCCCCGCGATCGCGGACTGGAGGATATGCAGCGGGTGACGGAGGAGGAAGATGAAGCGCGCATCGGGCCAGCAATCGGACAGCCTGCGCCACAGCAGCAAGTTGCCCGGTGTCTTATCGACGACGATCTCCTTCCCGCTCAGAGCGAGCTCCCGGTGCAGCAGCCTGTCCCACAGCAGATGCTCGATCTCCTCCTGGGGCAGGCCGGATACCCCCATGGCCAACTCGACGTACTTGCTTGTGAGTTTGACCTCCAGATCGGCCAAGTGCAGCTCGTGCGGAGCCCTGATCCGGCTATGCGTGTCCAGGATGCACCGCAGCAGCGTCGAACCGGAGCGGATCGAGCTGAGGATGAAGACCGGCGACGCGACAAGACGGCTGCGTGAGAGCGCGACAGACATGGCGTCATCTCCTCGTGGTTCATGCACAGGGATCACCGGCGCCAGAAGTCGATGGGGTGCTTGCCAGGACGGAACCCGACGCTCTCCACCATCGCCGCGGCGAGGGCGAAATTCTTCCCGACCGTGGACGGCTCGTGGGAGTCGCTGCCGAACGACACCGCCTCCCCGCCTTCCTCACGCCACCAGCGGAGCACGTTGTCCGCCGGCCACGGGCCCCCGGTATTGACCTCTAGCGCCCGGCCGGAGCTGGCCAAGGCACGAAGGACAGCCCGGTACTCCTCTTGGTAGTCCGCCGAGTCGAAGGGCTTCGCTGTCTTCGGCCAGGCCCGCATGGGGTAGTCGATGTGGGCCAGGATCCCGAAGATGCTGCTGCTCTCCACCATGCGCAGGGTCTCAGCGAGATACGTGCGCATGGTCTCCATCGCCGTGTCCGCAGTGAACACGGTCGGGGCGTAGTGCAGTTGCCCGCCCACCTCCAGGGAGTGCAACGAGCCGAGAACCCTTTGGAAGTCCCGCCGTTGGACCAGCGAGCTGGTCTCGGCCGCGAACAAGTGGGGCTCACCCAGTTCGACTCCGGCCAGGATCTTCAGGTCGGGGAAGCGGGCACGGCAGTGCTCCAGGCATTCCCAGTACCCGTCGACATCCAGCAGGCCGCTGCGGGCGTGAGTGTCGATCACTCGCACCACCGGTGTCTCGGCCTGCTGGCCTGGGAAGGCCCACGCGGTGAAGTCGGCGTGGTCGGTGAAGGCAATCGCAGGTAAGCCGATCGCCAGCGCCCGCTCGCACGCCTGCTCCATCACGGCTGTGGAGGCGTCCCAGGACCATTCGGTATGCACGTGATTGTCCGCCGGCAGTAGCCGACGGTCCGGGACTATCTGCTGCTCGTTACTGTCCACTTCGTGGTCCTCTCACTGGTGGGTGAATCACTGCGAACGCCGAGGGCCCGCAGCACATCGCGGTCGGGGGCCAGTACGGTATGGCCGCTTGCCTCAGCCAAGAGCTCCTGCGCCAACCGGGTCAGATCGTCCAGCTGCGGGGCTGAGCGCACGGTCAGGCGGGTTCCAAGCAGCGCCCGAAGCACTTCCACCGCGTCCGTCTCGGCCAGGTCCTCGCAGAGCGCCGCCTGCGAGCATGCCTGGCCGAGTGCACGGTGCATTGTTGCGCTCGACAGCACTGCCAGGCACTGCTCCACGCTGAACACCTCGATCGGATAGTTCAGATCGGGGGTGTAGCCCAGCGCCGTCTGCAGCCTGCCGAAGCCGACTCGCAGCTGCTCTCGGGTACCCGGGTCCGGCAAGTTGTCCAGCATGACAAAGCAGTCGATGTCGCTCCCAGGCCCAGCGTGCCCGGTGGCCACCGAGCCATACACGAACGCGGCCACCAGACCAGGGGCATGCTGCTCGAGGAACCGGGAGACCTGGGAGACGAGTTCGCTGCTCACTCGACGTCGCTCCATCCCGCCGGCCCGCCAGCTCGCCGACGCGTCTGCTGCGGCAGGTTGCCGCGAAGCTCAGCGAGCATCGGTTCCACCAGCGCGAGCGCTTCGGAGACCAACTTCTTCATGGCAGCGTCCAAGTCTTCGCGGGTGACCAGTGGGTTGCCCGGGCAGGCCGCCATGATCGTGTAGCTGGTGCCGGCCCCCGCTCCGATCCGGTCGTCGAGGTCCCCGAGAGTGTGCTCGTCGAAGCAGACCTCACCTGACTGGTACAGCGCAGTGTTCAGCCGCGAGGTATACGAGCTGATCACCTTGGCCGCCCGCAGCCGGCCAGCAGGGTCAAGCTCCGCCATCGCCCTACGGAAGGCTGGCGGGCAGAACACGAAGGCCAGCCGGTAGAAGTCCACATCGTTGAGCCGGACGAACAGCCCGCTGTCGTCGACTCGGCGTTCCAGATAGCGGACGATCGCCTGCCGGGACTCCACCATCGCGCCGAGCGTGCGGGTGCCGACGTGGCGTAGCAGCATCCAGGTGGCCAGGCTCTGGAAGCCGCGGGAGCCGAGGAACGGAGTGATGAGCCCGAGGTCCCAGCAGTCGTCAGCCATGACGGCGGCCTCATGACGGCTGAACTGGGTGAGCACCGCCCGCTCTCGGAAGAGGACATACGAGGACGGGTAAGGGGTGAATAGGCCCTTGTGCGGGTCCAGGGACACGGAGTCCGCGAGTTCGATCCCGGCCAGGTGCTGGCTGCGGAGCCGTTCGCTGAAGATCAGGCTGCCGCCGTGGCAGGCGTCCACGTGAAACCAGACCCCGTGTCGACGGCAGACCTCTCCCAGCGCCTCGAGGTCGTCCAAGCCGGTCGTGCGGCAGTTCCCGGCCACCCCCACGACCATGAAAGGAGTACGACCTGCCGGCGGGTCCGCCAGAAGGCGGTCCACCGCAGCCGGATCGGTGGTGAAACCCCGCTCGGTGCCCACCGACAGCACGGAGTCCCAACCCAGCCCCAGGTGGAAGGCAGCATCGCTGTGCGAGTAGTGGGCGATAGGGCCGGCCATCACCACGGAAGGCTGGGTGTCGAGCGCCCGCAGTCCCAGCTTGCGAACTTGGGGATAGGCCCGGCCTAGCGCCGCCAGCATGGCAACGTGATTGGACAAGTGGCCGCCTGTCGTCCACAGCCCGCCCACGTCCTTCACCCCGCGCAGCTCGGTCAGCGGAGAGTCCTCGTAGCCGACCAATGCCCGCAGCCACTCGATGACCTGAACCTCCACGAACGTGGCGGACGGGGCGCTGCGGTCGACCGCGATCAGGTTCTGGTTGAGCAATGGGCTGAGGATGCTGCCGGCCAGCGCTGCCAGCGCGTTCCCCGAGTCCGGGAATGCCAGGTAGCGAGGGTGCCCTTGCCGGATGGAGTGACGGGCGATCACCTCCTCGATCTCGGCCAGAACGTGGTCGAAGCAGGATCCGGCCTCGGGGAGCGGGCCGGCGATGGTCTTCTGCAACGCAGTCGGATCGGCATGGCGTAAGAAGGGAGTCTCCGACCCGGAGCCGTGCAGAAAGTCCAACCCGACGCGGACTGCGGAGGTGAGGTCTGCCTCATGGCTGGCACGGCTAGCACTTCCGCCCACCAGGTACATGTCCAGCACCGAACGATCCACCCCGCCGACCGCAGTACCAACGGCAAGAAGCAGCTCGTCCACTAGCTGCGCGGGGTCCGTCACGAGCCGGTCGTACCAATGCACGATGCGGGACCGCTCGACAGCAAGGTCACCAACCTCGACCGCGTCCAGGGCGTCGATCACCGCCTCGGTGCGCAGAGGTGCTCCGTCGGCCTCACCGCGGCAGTTGACCGTGATGGCCCGGCAGATGTCCGCCTCCATCGCAGCTTCGAACACCTCCAGGCACGCAACGAGCATGGCCGGATCACTGACCGACGCCAGGTGCGAGAACAGACGCGCCTCTTGAGCAGCCGGAAGGAAGTCGCCCCAGAAATGGCCCAGTTCGTGCCCATGGAGCAGTCCGCGGTCTCGAACCTTTTCGGGGCGAGCGTGGCGCCCCTCCAGCCGGAGACTTTGCCACAGCAGATCCCTCCTCTGCTGCCAGGAGACTGTCTGGACGTTGAGCAGTGCACGCTCGAAGGAGTCCGCGGCCAGCGGGTGACCGTCCTCTATCAGCGGCGCGCCACCCTCGTCCCCAGCGAACAGCTCTTCTGCCTCGACAGGATCGAGGCAATCGGCGAAGAAGATCCGGTGCCACAGCAGGCACTCGGCGGCCCGCACCGGATCGGCCGCCGCATCCACGACCTCCTCGAAGTCGATGAGCACGATCACCTCGCCGCGCAGGAACATGTTGCGCGGCGCGAAGCCCTGCCAGATCACGCCGGCGGTGAGCATCGCCTTGCGCATCGCCCGTAGCGACACCACGACACGCCCTCGTACAGCAGAACCGAGGGCGTCCGAGCGCAGCAGGTCCTCCAGGGTCTGCCCGAGGTTCGGCGTGAAGGCCCACGGGTCGGACGAGGGATCGACTCGCACCAAGGCGTAGTCCCCCTGGACCTCGAACCGGAGGCCAGAGGGCGACGTGAACTGCCTCAACAGCTCCCCAATGCGCTCCTCGTTGCGCAGCCGAGCCTCAACGGATTCGGCCGACCAGACCAACGCCACCAGCCCGCCGGAGCTCCTGTCCGCCGACTGGACCAGGCGCGCTCGGCGCGACGGATGGATCGGGACGGCAGTCTGCGCCAGTGGCGGCTGAGAGGCCATGAATGACGCGAAGTCCGAGACCGTGGCGAGTAGATCCCGTACCGTCCGTGCAGCCGGCCCGACACCTTCGACTGTCGGCTTGTCAGACGAAGCGCTCGGCTGGAGCTGTGGCGGGAGCCCGTGGACGAGGATCACTGCCGCCCCGTGAGGGTTCCTCTCCGCAACAGCTCGCGCCGCCAGAACATCGTCTGCCGCGGCCCGAGACTCAAGCTGAGCGAGCACGATGGCGTACCGGCGTCGGAATCGCTCCGACAGCGAGCTGCTCTGCGCAACCAGCTCGAACCAACTCGTCATTCTCTGTGCGTGGTCGGCCGTTTCGAGGGCGCGCGGGGTCGTGGGCATCACGCGGTCACCCTCGTATCCGATGAGGGCTGAGCCCGGAACTGCTGCTCCAGGTCGGCGAGGATCTGGGCCTTCAGCCGCGGGTCCTGGGTGTGGTACATCGAGCCAGCGACCACCTTGCGGTCGCAGTGGAAGACCTTCAGCGGCCAGCCCTCAGGAAAGGCGATCCGGCGTCCGCCGGTGGTCCCGACGTGTGACACGAGATCTTCCCAGTTGTAGCTGAGGTCATCCCTGTCGATGAACACATCGAGGTCGAACCCACCGAGCCGGGCCGCCACCGCGGTGAAGCGTTGGACGTCGTAGGCGACGAAGTGGGTCGACAGCCGGTTCACTGAGCGCACACCCGGCTCAATCTCGGCGCCTTCGTCCTTCAACGCCCAGGACCATTGGTGGTAGTCGTCAACCTTGCTCAAAGCTGGTACGTCGGGACAGCTCTCGAAGAGTCGTCGGCAGGCTGCCAGCACGTCGAAGGACGGATCGGTGCGATACATCACCACGTCGTCCTCGATCACGATCAGGTAGGGCGAGCGGAGGGCGAAGAGTTGGCGGTGCCCGTTGTTTGAGCCATCACCCGAGGCGACAAATCGATGGCGCCGGCGAACCCTCAGTTCGTCAACACCCCAGCCGGTCAAGAGCGCCGGGAGTTTGGAAGCAACCTCGGGAGAAGTACCGTCGCAGTGCAGCATGACCTCGAACGACTCCGTGGTCGAGTCGGTGAGCGCTTCAAGGCAGCGCGGCAGCGTCGTCTCCAGCAGGTCCAGGTTGCTGTGGAAGAGGAACACGATCCGGAACGTCGGATCCGTGGGTGCCAAAGCGCCGGCGGACGAAGCTGGATGGGCGGAGATGTGGGCCACGAGGTCTCTCCTACTGGCTATAGGGTCTTCCTTGCGCATGGCTGAGAATGCGGTGAGATCGTCCGTGGAGCTCTCCTCTCTCATGGTCCAGCGATGCTGGCCGCCGCCGAACGGATGGCGACCGCGTTCCGGGACGGTCCGCAGACACTTGCGGACGTTCCGTAACCATCGGCGGTCGTGCGTCTCCCGCGGCAATCCGTCCGTCAAGGATGGATCTACGGAGAGTCAGATACCAGACCGCGTATGCGGACACGGAGTCTGTCCGTATGGATGCGACCTAATACGGTCTCGGTCGCCGAAGTCACGGCCCGAGACTCTGAGCGATGTACGTCGAGTTCGCGCACCGAAGCAGCCACGCGACGAGCCTGATCGCGTTGTGTACTGAGCGCGCAACAGTGTGAAACGATCTGTGCCGTTGGGTGATCTCGCGGGGTCGCGCCGACAAGCGGGAGCCATGTTGTCCACATCAGTTCGCTGAGGGGGGATCTGATGCCGCAGCGACCGAAGGATCTTCAACCATCACGCTCTGCCCGTGAACGGCTGGGGGCCGAGATCAGGCACTGGCGGGTCTTGCGAGGACTGAGCCAGGATCAACTTGGCGCCCTGGTGCACATCAGCGGCGACCTGGTCAGCAAGTTAGAGAAGGGCCAACGCACCTGCAAGGCGCGATATGCCGCGGACATGGACACGGCCCTGGAAACCGGGGGCGCTATCGCTCGGCTCTTGGAGCCGGCTCAAGCTGATGTGGACAACCGCGCCCGGGATGTGGACAACTCCCCGATCTGGAACGCGAGCACTCCCCTCGGAGCCTGGTTGGGAGGCACTCTGGAGGAGCCCCGGTCTACCTCCGACTGGAACGAGTTCAGCACCATGCTCCGACGCAACTTCCTCGCCGCAGCAAGCGCTGCCACCGGCGCACTACTCCCTCTTGCGAACGCCAGCTCGGCCACCGCGGTACCGGCGACAGTTCGCTCCGCTGATATCGACCAGATCAACACCGCGGCCACCACCTTGCGCAGCTGGGACAACCTCTACGGTGGCGCTGGTGTCGTCCGAGACACCGCACGCGCCCAAGTCCAGTGGGCCGCAAACCTCCTGAGCGCCGACTGCCCGTCTCCACTCAGGGGCGGCCTGTTCACGGCCGTTAGCGGCCTGGCCGCCGCTGTCGGCTCCTCGGCATTTGACGCGTTCGCCCATGAGGACGCGCAGCGCTACTTCGTCTTCGCCACCCTGTGTGCCGAGGAAGCAGACAACTGGCCATCGCGTGCCGTCTCCTACAACCTGCGCTCGCGGCACGCCACGTGGCGCGGTGACCCCGATACCGGACTCACCCTCGCCGAGCTCGGGCTCATTCGCGCGGACCGTCTCTCCCCTGCTGAGCGCTCGATGCTCCACAACGCCCGTGCCCGGGCACTCGCCAAGATGGGCAAGACGCAGCAGGCACTCGCTGCGGTCGGAGAGTCTGACGATTCCTTTGCCGGGATGGTTCCGGCCAACGAGGGGCCCTGGATGGCCTATTACGACAGCGCCCAGCACCACGGCGACACAGGACACGCCCTGTTCGACCTTGCCCTCCTAGGCCATCCCCCGCGCTCGGCGCTTATGCGCCTGCAGACCGCCGTCGACACCCACACTGCCGACTACGCGCGGTCCCGGACCTTCTCCCGTACGAAGTTGGCCTCTCTCCGGATGGCCACCGGTGACCCGGCCGAGGCTGTTGCCGATGGTCGTATCGCGCTTGCCGAAGCAGCTCAGCTCCGCTCGCTGCGAGCCACGCACGAACTGGATGAGCTCCGAGGTCTCACGCAACGCCATCCCGAGCTTCCGGACGCCCGGGACCTGCGAGAGCAGATCAGTTCGATGGTGACGGCATGACCACAGTGGATCTTTCCCATGCTGTGCTGCTCAAGGCGTGCGCAGAAGCCGGACTCGCTGCTGACGGGGCCGAGCCTCTGCGCATCGGCGAGAACGCCTTGTGGAGGCTTCCGCAACAGGTCGTAGCTCGCATCGCTCGCCCCGGTCAGTGGGCCGCCGCGGTCCGTGAACTCGCGGTCGCCCGCTGGCTGCACGACTGCGAGGTCCCTGCAGTACGGCCGCTCAAGGACTTGGCGGATCCTGTCGAGGTCTACGGCCACCCGGTCACCTTCTGGCATGAGCTGCCGGTTCACCGGGCCGGCACCGCAGCTGACATGGCCCCGCTCCTTCGGCGCCTCCACCAGCTCCCTGTCCCTGCCTTCCACCTGGGACGGCTGGACCCGTTCGTCCGCCTCGCCGCCCGGATTGGTGAGGCGACGACCCTTGATGATGAACAGCGGCGATGGCTCTGGGCCCGCCTCGTCAGTCTCCAGAGCGCGTGGGCCGACCTGCCTATAGGTAGTCCCGAGAGCGTCATCCACGGCGATGCCTGGGGCGGCAATGTTGCTGTCACAGCAACCACCTCGTATCTCCTGGACTTTGAGCGTTCCTCTCTCGGCCCGCCCGAGTGGGACCTCACCTCTACGGCCGTCGGTCACGGCACATTCGGCACCGTGTCGGACGACCAGTACGCGGCGTTCTGCGATGCCTACGGCACTGACGTGACCGCCTGGGCGGGCTACCCCGTCCTCCGCGACATCCGTGAACTTCGAGTGACCTGCTTCGCTCTCCAGGCGGCGGCACGCGACCCCGAGCGTTACCGCGACCAAGCCCACTACCGACTGGCCTGCCTCCAAGGCGACCACGGCTCGCGGCCGTGGGGATGGGCAGCCGTCGAGTAGCGGCACGAGTGTCCGACCGAGCAGGTGCCAGGTGTGGTTGAGAAGGCGCTGTGGCAAGCGGTAGACCGTGCAGAGCAGGAAGGCCGGCACGCCCGGTACCGTCGGTGATCGATAACACCCCTCCAGGGTCGAGAGGATCGGATGACCGGCAAGAACAACGAACCACTCGACGCCGAATGGGTGGCCCGCAAGCACACGACATACGACGAACTCACCTCTGCGGACGGCGAACTGTGGTGGATCCAGTCGGACCCTGACCTAGGGGGAACTCGCCGCCTGATGCGCGCGAGGCCGCAGGAGAAGGCCCATCCGCAGACTCCGCCGGAACTGTCCCTGGGAGGCTGGCTGCACGCGTACGGCGGCGGGGCGTACGCCGTCACCACTGACCGCCAGTGGATCATCAGCGCTGACGACAGCAAGATCTACGAACTGGCCGGTATCGGCGCTCCCCGCCCGATCGTCCCGGCGGATGACCGCTTCCTCTACGGCGACCTGCACCTCGCGGACGGCAACCTGCTGGCCGTACGGGGGAACGACCACGGCGACGAGATCGTCAAGGTCGACACCGACGGCCAGAGCATGCGGGTGCTGGTGAGTTCATCGGGGTTCCTCGCAGCGCCGCGCTGCCGCAGCGGCCTACTCGCCTACCTCGAGTGGGACTGCGACCGGATGCCGTGGGACTCCACCCGGCTCCAGGTGACAGACCTTCCGGAGCACGGGCCGGCGCCCTCGCCCAAGCTTGTTGCCGGCGGGGAAGAAGAATCCGTGGTCCAGCCAGCATGGGGGCCAGACGGAATGCTGTACTTCCTCTCCGATCGCACAGGATGGTGGAATCTGTACCGCTGGGACGGCCTGCGTGTCCACGCGGTAGCTCCCATGGATGCCGACTGCGCGCCAGCGCCGTGGGAAGGCGGATACCAGTCGTTCGGCTTCCTGCCGGGAGGCGCGATCGTGCTCACGGTCTCCGACGGGTTCCGCACACGCCTGATCACCGTAGGCGGGGACGGCCACTGCCGCGAACAGGAAGCTGATGTGACCTCGGTGAAGCCCTACGTCGCGGTGCTCGGCCAACAGGTAGCGCTGATTGCCTCCACACCGACCAGTACACCGTCGATTCGCGTCTTCGACCCTGCTAGCCCGATTCCCGCCTGGCGCTGGAATTTTCCAACCCCCATGCACGAGCAGCCGCAGTACTCCTGCGCGGCTCCGACCATCCGCGAAGTACGCTCCAGCAGTACCACCATCCGCTACCTGCTGCACCGTCCACTCGTGAACGGGCCTGTGCCGCTGCTCGTCCGCGCGCACCCGGGACCAACCGACGATGTGCCGATGCGCCTCGACTGGACCGTGCAGTACTTCGTTGCTCGCGGTTTCGCCGTTGCCGAAGTCGCCTACCGAGGTAGCACAGGGCAGGGGCGCCAGTTCCGGCAAGCCCTCCACGGTCACTGGGGGGAGTTCGATGTCGAAGACTGCGCGGCCGTCGCACAGCAGCTCCTGGCCGACGGCACAGCCCTCCGGGGCGCGGTGTTCATCAGCGGGGCCAGTGCGGGCGGATACACCGCGCTCCAAGCCGCCTGTCTGACCGGCCCGTTCACCGGTGCCATAGCCACATCCGCAATCATCGACCCGAAGCGCTGGACAATCACAGCACCCCGGTTCCAGCGACCGCACGCCGCAGTCCTCGCCGGGCCGGTGGGTGCGGTGCGCGCCGAGGCCATCCGTGTCCCGGTGCTGCTGGTCCACGGAACCAGCGACGACATCGCCACAGTGGCCGACGCCCGGCGTCTTGCCGCCGAGCTGCAAGCACGTGGTGCCGATCACGAGACGCTCTTCCTTGAGGGGGGTGACCACTACCTGTCGGTGCCGGAAAGCCGCCGAGCCGTACTGGAAGCAGAGCTGCGCTTCTTCCAGAGGATCACGCCGGTAGGGGTGTTGCCGTAGCACGTTTGGCCGCGGCTGGCAGAACCTGGCGAACGAACTCGTCGAGGTCCGCGACCGCCCGCTGCTCTGCATACGGCGCGAGGTCGGTAAGCAAACGGGCAACGCGGTCGACACAGCGTCCAGAGGAGGTGCGCGCGGCGTACCCGACGGCTTCGAAACCCACGGTGCAGGCTTGTTCGATGTCGCCTGACCGAAGCCAGGTTGAGGCCATCAGGGTCGCGTCAATGGCACGACGGCGTACGCGATCACGCCCAACTCCGAGCAGTGCGTCAGCTACCTGGGCGCGGGCCTGCGGGGCCCTGCCGAGGTCGTGGAAGCAGTGTGCCATCTCGTCCGCAAGGTAGGCCCGGGTGAAGTAAGCGATCCACGGTGGCTCGTTGCCGGACGTCGAGGTGTCTAGCAGCTTCTCGGCCTGAAGGAGCATGGCTGTCGCCTCGCGCTCGTCACCCAGCCGAGCGTGAGCGCGCGCGCCGACGGCGGCGATCGCGGCCCGGGTGGCTGCGCTCGCGGAGGTCCCTGCCCTCACGCTTGCCGCCTGGGCCCAGCGGAGCGCGACCTGAGGGTGATCGCAGTGCAGCGCCAGATGCCCGAGGTTGACCGCAACAAGGTAGGCGCCGTAGGCGTCGTCGGCCACTCCGTGGGTGAGGCCCAGCGCCTGCTTGTAGTACGTCTGCGCCCACCCTGGCCGCCCCGCGTCCACCGCCTGGTAGCCAGCCAGTTCGAGGAAGCCCGCTGCGATCCGGGCCCGCGAGCGATCGACGTCAGCGCTTGCCGCGGAGCGGGAGAGCAGCGAGCTCAGCTCCGTGTCGACGTAGGTGCGGAGTTGGGTTGCGAATTGCCCTGCGCCGTGGGCGTGATCCAACTGCCGAAACATCGCGAGCATCCCGCCCGCCACTTCAACATCGTCCTCGGTAACCCAGAGTCGGCTGCCTTCATTGGCCGCAGCCTGTCCCGGGTCCGCTGCGACCCACTCCGCGACCACCAGCTCAGATGCCTTCGGGTCGAATCTGGCAGACGGCTCGCTCTTGCGCGCAGAGCCGAGTGATGGCGTGCGACGACGCTCTTCCTCAGCTGCCGGCCAGAGGTCAACGAGCACACCACCGGCCTCAAGGGCCTGATCGCAGGCCGCGATGAACTGACGCGATGGGAACCGCTCGCTCGCCTCGACCCGGCGGACCAAATCGGCACTGCTATGGACTGCGGCGCCCAACTTGGCCTGACTTAACCCTCTGGCGGTCCGAAGTTCGCGCAGCGTTGCCCCGAGTTTGGCCAGCGCCGAGCCAGCCGAGACAAGCTCCCGTGCCTTGGCGGCCATCACACCCCCGCTGCTTCCCTACTCACCCACGACCCGGCTCCACGACGAGTCGTCACATTCTGTTCCACTCACTGCCATTTGTGTAGGCGATCCGGCGTCAGCTGGTCATGTGGACGGACGACGAGTTCCCGCAGCTCGGATGCGGACACCCATCATGTCCGCATCCAGCCACTCGTACTCCGGTAATCGGCCAGCCAATCTGGAATCGCTGCCCGTCCGGCGCCGGCGCACGGAGACGCCCCAGACGTGCCCCCGACCGGGCCCGCGCGCCCGGACTCCCGACCGCCCGCTCGATACGGCATCCCCCTCCGTACCGAGCGGGCACCAACTAACAATGCGCGATGCGCGCTTGAGCCTTGACCGACTGAGGAGACATGACCACGACCCAGGACCACCGCCCGGAGTCGGACAGCGCGCCGCTCGGCGTCGGCACGTTTCCGACCCAGATGATCTCTACAGCCGTCGGCGGCGATCCCGAGTCCTACTCCTCTGGTGCGCCGTCCGGTGATCTGCTGGCCGACCGGCCGCGCCCGGCCCGGCTGTACGACTACTACCTCAACGGCAAGGACAATTTCGCGGCCGATCGGGCAGCGGCTGATGCGCTGCTGAAGGTGGCACCCACGCTGCCGACCACGGCCCGCGAGAACCGGCGCTTCCTGGAGCGCGCGGTCCGGCATCTCGCACGACTGGGGATCAGCCAATTCCTGGACATTGGCACCGGGATCCCCACCAGCCCCAACACCCACGAGATTGCCCAGGCCGAGGACCCGGTCTCCCGTGTCGTCTACGTCGACAACGACCCGATGGTGCTGGCCCACGCACGCGCCCTGCTCACCAGCCAGCCGGAGGGGCGGACCGCGGTTCTCAAGGCCGATCTTCGCGACCCGCAGCAGATTCTCGCCGGTGCCCGCGCAGTGCTGGACTTCCAACGGCCCATCGCTCTGATGCTGATCGCGGTCCTGCACTTCATCGAGGATTCGGACGATCCGCGCGGCCTGGTCGCCGAGCTGGTGGAGGCCCTTCCGCACGGCAGCTGCGTGATGCTGTCCCACGTCACCGGCGACTTCGACCCCGGCGCCTGGGAGAACGTCGTGGCCCTCTACCGCAAGGCCCACATCCCAGCCCAGGCCCGGTCCCGATCCGAGATCGAGGCCATCACCGCCGGCCTGCAGATCATGCCGCCGGGACTGCAGGTGGTCTCCCGGTGGCGGCCGGACGGCCTGGTCGACCCGGCGCTGACCGACGCCGCGGTCTCCTGCTACGGCGTCCTCGGCCGCAAGTCCTGATCGGAGGGCTACCCAGCTGGCCGACCGGCAGTTCATCCTCCATTCCTGCTACCTCAGCGAGGATCTGATGGCATCTCATGTAGAAAGCGCAGCCGTGGGCGGCATGGTCGCCTGCTCGCTGGTCGCGCTGCTCGTGGCGGCCTACTCGCAGTGGATCGCGACGGTGGCACGCCGCAGGGCCTTGGAGTTGGAGAAGGCATTGGTCGCGGCGACGGCGCTGCCGCCCGCGGCGGGCGCCGAGCTGGCTCAGTACCTGGTGGCGTTGGCGGCCGGAGCGGAGCCGGGCTCGCTTCAGCACCTGGTGCTGCAGTCGGCTACGGCCTTGGCTGCGGAGCGCCGGCGGGTGGACGAGTTGGTCACGGATCTTGTGTCGGCCGTGATGGCAGCCGCCCGCGGTGAGGTGCCGGCGTGGAGTGCCGGGTGCGGGAGTGGGCAAACCGCTGACGGTCGTGCCGTCTTCTGTGTCCAAGCCGGCCCGCAGAGGCGTCCGGCGGCTGGAGGTGGGCGAGATGCGCGCCTGTGAGGCAGCGGGTACCGCGCGGGTGGTGTTCCATCCCGCTGGTCTCGACGAGGTGCTGCGGTCGGTCGTGGAGTGTTCATCCATCCCAGACAGGAGCCGATGGACGTCCCGCTTGATCAACCGTGGGGCCTGGCCCTCCATGTATGGCACGTCTATGACTGAAAGGGTGATCCGTGATCGCCGTGTCTCCGGCTCGGCCGTTGTACCACCCCGCTGGGTTCGACAGTGCGCTCCGGACTGCGGTGGATGACCTGCGGGCCGGGCGCTGGCTGTCGACGCAGCGGCTGCTGGCCGCCACGGCGCAGAACGCTGGCCTACGGACTTCTCGGACGCAGGTGCTGGCACTGGTCGCGGCCCGGTCGACGGTGCTCACCGACTGGGCCCGCGAGGGCCCGGACGATCCGGGGCTCGCCATCGTGCGGACACGGGTGATGGTCGAGCATGCCCTGGCCGCAGCCGAGGCCGGCTCGCCGGAGGCCGAGCGCTTGGAGCAGGAAGCCCGCGAGTCGTGCCAGGCCGCCGCTCAGGCAGTGCGCTCGGACCCCGTGCCGTGGGTGTGCTTGATCGCCCTGGCCGCGCTGGACCGCGCCAGGCAGCGGCCCGAACACCAGCAGCGCTCGTCGGACCCGATGCTTCCGCCCGGACCATGGGGGCTGCTCGATGAGGCCCTCAGGCGCGATCCAGGCAACCGAGAGGCCCACCACCGCATGCTCCGCTACTGGCACCAGGTCTACCGGCCGGCGGCGGCCGACTTCGTGAACGTCGTCATGTCGATGGCTCCGGCCGGATCACCGCTCTCCGCCCTGCCGCTGTACTTGTCGGTCGACTACTACCGCAACGAGCCGAGGCGCAACGCGGTCGTGCTCCGGCAGTGGCTCCGGGAGCCTCACTTCTCCCGTGCTCAGCGCGCGTACGAGAGCTGGTCCGTGGCGGAGCCGGGAGCATGGCCGGTCGTCGATCTCAGCTACCTCGCCCACGCGTTGTGGGCATCGGCCCAGATGGCCGCCGCCGTCGAAGTGTTCAGCGCACTCGGTCAATTCGCGTCCAAGGCGCCGTGGACCCATGTCGCCGACTCGCCGGAGAAGGCGGAGGCTCTGCTGCTCATCGCCCGGGAACAGGCCCTCGCGGGCCGCGCGACCGCTCTGGCCTGATTCTCGGCCGCCCCCTTTCCATCATCCGTCTTCTTCCCGCACGGAGGTTGTCCCGATGTCCCCCGCCCAGGCAGCACCACCGACCGACGAGGAACGGCTCCGCCAGCTCGGCTACCAGCCCAAACTACGGCGGAGAATGGGTGAGTTCGGCAACTTCGCCAGCTCCTTCTCCGTCATCAGCATCCTGTCCGGCTGTATGACGATGCTCGCGTTCGGTCTGAACACGGGCGGGCCGGCGGTGATCCTCTGGGGCTGGATCGGCGTCGGCGGCCTGGTTATGTTCGTCGGCCTGGCGCTCGCCGAGGTGACCTCGGCCTATCCGACGTCCGGTGCGCTCTACTTCATGGCCCACCAGCTGGGCGGCCCCCGGTGGGGCTGGTTGACCGGCTGGCTCAACCTGCTCGGACTGGTGGGCGGCATCTGCGGCATCGACTACGGTGCGGCCAGCTTCGTCGGCGCGTTCCTCAACATGCAGTTCGGATACTCGCCGACGCCGGGCGGCCTGTTCGGAATCTTCGCTGCGATCCTGCTGCTCCACGCGGTGCTGAACCTTCGCGGCGTGCGGCTGGTGTCGGTGCTCAACGGCGTCTCGGTGTGGTGGCACATCGGTGGTGTCGTTCTGATCGTCGGGGCGCTCGCGATCGTGCCCGCCCAGCACCGGGACCTCAGCTGGGTGGTCGGACACTTCGTCAACAACACCGGCTGGAGCAACCCGGTCTACGTGAGCGCGGTCGGTTTGCTGCTGGCCCAGTACACCTTCTCGGGCTACGACGCCAGCGCGCACATGAGCGAGGAGACCACCAAGGCGTCGGTGTCGGCGCCCCGCGGGATCGTCCGCTCGATCTGGGTGAGCTGGATCGCCGGCGCCGTCCTGCTGGCCGGCATGCTGTTCGCCATCCAGGACTACTCCGGCGTCCTCAACTCGCCCACTGGCGTGCCGTCGGCGCAGATCTTCATCGACGCGCTCGGGACGACCGGGGCGAAGGTGCTCTTGGTGGTGGTGATCGTGGCGCAGTTGTTCTGTGGCAACGCGGAGACGGCGGCGGCGTCAAGGATGGTCTTCGCGTTCTCCCGAGACGGCGCGCTCCCCGGATCCGGACTCTGGTGCCGGGTGTCGGAGCGCACTGGGACGCCGGTCGCCGGGGTGTGGCTGTCGCTCGGGGCGGCGCTGGTGCTCGCACTGCCGTCGCTGTACAGCGCGACCGCGTATGGCGCGGTGACCGCCGTCAATGTGGTGGGGATGACGCCGGCGTACGCGGTGCCGATCTACCTCCGGCTGCGCAAGGGCCGCCGGTTCAAGGCGGGGCCGTGGAGCCTGGGCCGCCGGGGCCCGGCGATCGGCTGGATCGCGGTGGGCTGGGTGGCCGTGGTGAGCGTGTTGGTGTGCTTGCCGCAGTCCTCGCCGGTGACGGTCGACACCTTCAACTACGCGCCCGTGGCCTTGGCGGTGGTGCTGCTGCTGGCCTGGGGGTGGTGGCTCAAGGCCGGGCGCTCGTACTCGCCGCCGGTGCAACAGTCGACCGAGCTGGTCGCGCTGACTGAGGAGGTCGTGTGACCAGCCGCCGAACAGCCCGACCGGACGGTGGCCGAGGAGCCGCACGCGGCCAAGGCCAGAGCGCGGATGGTACGAGGGCAGTGATGCGGGCGGCGCGCTCCGACGCGGGCGGCAATTCAACGCTGACCTCGCCGGTTGGGCCGCTGCACCAGCTGGTGGACAGGCTCGGAATCGACACCGTGCTGCTGGCCGTCATCGATCCGCAGGGACGATTCAAGGGCAAGGAGCACGACGCCCGCACACTGCTGCAGCGGTTGGACTCCGGGCCGGTCACTCCGGAGATGTGCGGATACGTGCTCGGCACGGATCTGGACATGACGCCCCTACGGGGTGGCGAGTTCTCCTGGGAGGGCGGTTTCGGGGATGTCGCAGTGCAGCCCGACTTCGACCACGCCCGCGTCCTCCCGTGGGAGCCGAACAGCGCCATCGTGCTTGCCCGGCCTCTGGATGGCGGTCGGCCGCACCCGCTCTCCCCTGCCACCATCCTCGACGAGCAGCTCGACCAGCTCCAGGGCCTGGGCTACGAGGTGCGGGTCGGCATCGAGACCGAGTTCGTCCTCTACGCAGGCACCGGCACCGACGCAGCGGCAGCTGGCTGGCGCGGGCTGCGTCCGGTGACCTGGGACAATCGCGACTACGCCCTCGACCGGCCGGGGCCAGCGGCCAACTACTCCCGGTTGCTGCGCCAGGCCCTGGCCGGAGCCGAACTGCCCGTCGAGGCGGTCAAACTGGAAGGCGCGCCCGGCCAGATCGAGGTGACCTTCCCTTACGGCCCGGCCCGGGATGCCTGCGAGCAGCACGTGCTGTTCAAGCACGCGGCCAAGGCGGTTGCGGAGCAGCAGCAGCTAGCTGCGACGTTCATGGCGGCCCCGGCGGATGGGGTGGGTTCCGGGATGCATCTGCACCTGTCGCTATGGGACGGCGACCGGCCCCTGCTGGTCTCCGACCAGGACGCGGGCGCTCTGTCGGCGGTGGGCGAGCACGCGGTTGCCGGGCTGCTGGATGTGCTGCACCAGACCGGTCCGATGTGGGCACCGTACGTGAACAGCTACAAGCGCCTGCGGGGGCCATTTGCGCCGTCGAAGCTCGTGTGGGGATGGGACAACCGCTCGGCCGCAGTGCGGGTGGTCGGCCACGGGCGCGGCCTTCACCTGGAGGTCCGCCTGCCCGGCGCGGACGCCAACCCCTACCTCGCCCTGGCCGCCGCCGTCGCCGCGGTCCGCCACGGCATCACCAACGGCCTCAAGCCCGACGAGCCCATCACCGGCGACGCCAACTGGGACGAGGATCTGCGGGTGGTTTCCCGTCACCCCTGGGATGCCATCGAGAAGTTCGAGGCCGGTCGCGTGTCCAGGGAGTTGCTGGGCGAGCGGGTTGTCGCCCATCTGGCCACACTGGCATGGCTGGAGGTCGACCACCACGCCGCCCGCGTCACCGACGCGGAGCTGGCACGCGGGTTCGCCCAGTCCTGAGCCCCGGGCCGGTCGCGGCGCCACACCCCCGGGCCCGCGACCGGTCCGGTCCAACCCCTCACAGTCCGCTTCCCTGTTGGAGATCCTCATGGACACCACCACCTGCCCCGACAGCCGCACCGTCACCGGTCCTCGTCCGGTCCTGCCCGAGGTGCTGAGGGCCGCTCATCTGGTCGATGTCGCCACCGCCGGCATGGAGGGGCTGGCCCTGTGGCTGGCCGGAGCTGGAGCCGACGTCATCGGGAGCGTTCCCGAGACCGACCGGGACAGCCCGGTCGTGGCCGCGCTGAGGGCAGCCGGCATCGAAGTGGAGGTCGGCTTCGCGCCCGAGCACGTACGCACCGACCGCACGGCGGTGGTGTGGCCGGGTGTCCTTGCCGACGCGCATCCGGAACTCGACCGCGCCCAGGATCTGCAGCTGCCGATCCTCAGCCGGGCCGTCGCGCTCAGGGCCCTGTGCGCCCAGGCCGAAGGCGGATCGGTGGCGGTGGCGGGCAGCCACAGCACCACTACCGCGGCAGCCGCCCTGGCGGCCGTGCTGGATGACGGCGCGACAGGCTGGGTGCTGAACGCCCCGGCACGAGCGGGCGGCGCCGGGCACGCCGGCAACAGCCGAATCGTGGTCGACTTCTGCCCGGACACCGCCACCCACGAGGCCGCCACGCCGGGTGCCCAGCAGCACCGCCCCTCACCTCATCTCCTCGCCCACGAGCCCAAGTTCACCGCCGCGCTGATCCTCACCATCGACGCGAACGCCCCGTACTACGAGGACAACATCGAGGGCCTCAATGCCGCCCAGCTCCTCGCCCGCCGCGCCGCCACCGTCGTCCTGCCAACCTGGGACAGCAGCGTGAAGATCCTGCGCGAGCGCCTGGGCGACCGGCCCGAACCGCGCGTGGTCACCGTCGGCCTCGACCCGGCCGACACCGTGTGGATCATGGCACCCCGTTGGACCGGCGAGGACTTCCGCGTCACCTTGCGCTACGAGGAGACGGACCACGCCTTTATTCTCCCGGTTGCCGGCCGCCACCACGCCCTGGCCGTGTGCGCCGCCATCGCCACCGCCCTGGTCATCGGCGAGGACCCGCAGGCCGTCTCCCGGCGCGCCGGCGGCTTCCGCGGGGTGGATCGTTCGCTGACCGTGCTCGGCACCCAGTCCGGCGTCACCGTCGTGGACTCCCGCGCCCGGCACCCGCGCGAGATCGCCCAGGACGTCACGGCCGCCCGGATGCTCACCGAGGGCTCGCTTGTCATCGTTCTGGAACCGGACGGCATCGCCCGCACCACCGCGCACGCCGCCGAACTCGGCGCCGCCCTCGGCGATGCCGATCACGCGGTGCTGCTGCCGGTCAGCACCCCGCTGACCGAGGGCGCCGTGCCCGACCCGCTGGATGCCGTCGAGCAGGCCGCCGTTCAGAAACTCGGAGTGGGCGCGGTCCACCGGGTCCGCTTCGGACCGTGCGAACCCGCCCCGGAGCAGCGGATCTTCGAGATGACCGCCGAGGGCGACCTCGTCCTGGTCGTCGGCACCGGCCAGGCCGAGCGGCTCGGGCCGAGGCTGCTGTTCCATCTCGCCGCCCCCGGCATGCCGATCCCTCAGCAGCTGTGACCCGCCCGAACCACCCCGCTGGAGACTACGCCGTGGCCATCGGCCCCCTGCCCAACCTCACTGCCTCGGAACGCCGGTTGATCGTCCTGGTCGCCGCCGGCGCCAGCCACGACCAGATTGCCGCCGACCCCGACACGAAGCTGCAACCGGACGACGTCCGCAGCGCGATCGACGCGGTCCTCGTCACGACCGGCACCCGCACCGTGCTGCACCTCGCCGCCTGGGCCACCGCCCACCGGATCGTCACCCAGTCGGTGCACCCCAGCGGGGCACTGACCATCAAGCCCCAGCTGGCCCCGCGGCTGACGCAGATCCTGTGCGGCTGGGCGAGCGGGCGGAGCACGCCCGAGCTGACCGCAGACTTCGGCATCGCGCCGAGCACGATGCGCGGCTACTCCAAGGGCCTGCTCAGCCAGTTGAACGTCGACTCCCAGCCGCAGGCCGTCGTCGTCGGCGTCCTCGCCCAACTGGTACCGCTGAACAGCATCGACCGCGCCTGGCCGGCTGAACCACTCGCCCCGGCCGCCGTGCCTCAGGCCGTGGCACCGTGAGCGGTCAACGAAGTATCAGGAGCATCGGGCTCGCCGTGCTCTGCTTCCTGATTGGCGTTCTCGTCGGCGGCTGCGCCATCTACCTGCTGGAGCACCGCGCCACCCTCGGTCAGCCGCTCTACTTGGGCACCTTCGCCGTCGTCGCCCTGTGCACTCTCGGCGTGGCCGATCGCGTAGTGGGCCACCGCGCGCCTCCTTCGAAAGACCCGGACCATCCTGGCGACCGCCGCCGGTCCGGCTGAACAGCTACCCGCAGTAACCCATGGCGGCCGTTCGGGCCAGGGCCGCACCCCTTTCGATCTCAGAGAGACATCTCAGGAAGCTACGAGTCAAGCAGCCGTCGGGATCGACAACGTGGCAGAGGAGGTGAAGGCATGGGTCTCGTCGAACAGCACACGGTTC